>JAPHUI010000115.1 GCA_026193755.1 Ignavibacteriaceae bacterium
ACCACAATTTATAATTTCAATTAATCCATCTGCAAAAGGAAAAAATGCATCGGATGCAGCGACAGAACCGTTCAAATCCAGACCATGTTCTTCAGCTTTCATCTTTGCAATTTTAGCTGAATCGATTCTTGACATTTGACCTGCACCCACACCCAGTGTAGCCTTATCCTTAACAAAAACTATAGCATTTGATTTTGTGTACTTAGCTATCTTCCACGCAAATTTTAAATCTTCCAATTCAACCTGAGAAGGTTTTTTATCTGTTACAACTTTAAGTTTAGTTTCATCTAGGTCCATTAGATCACTATCCTGAACAATTGCTCCTCCCGGAATTGATCGGAAAGTTATCTTGTTATTCAATATTGATTTTTTCTGTTTGAGCAGTCTCCTATCTTTCTTTTTCTTTAAAAGAGATAACGCTCCTTCTGTATAATCAGGCGCGCAAATAACCTCTAGAAAAATTTCATTCAGTTTTTCTGCAAGTTTCTCATCAACAATTGATGTGAATGTTACGATTCCTCCAAAAGATGAAACAGGATCGCATCTTAAAGCTTTTATATAAGCCTCGAAAGAATCTTTACCAATAGCCGCACCGGCAGGGTTATTATGCTTGATGATTGCACAGGAATTATCACCAAGGTTTTCAACTAACTCAACTGCTGATATTAAATCTAAAATATTATTGTAAGAAAGCTCCTTGCCATGAAGAAATTCAAAGTTATCATAAAAATCCCCGTAAACACTAGCTTGCTGATGTGGATTCTCACCATATCTGAGAGAAGAAGCAAGTTTAAAGCTTTGCGTAAAATAATCAGAACTTATATTCATCTTTTGTTGAAGTGAATTTACAATATATGAATCGTAATCAGCGGTATGTGCAAAAGCTGCAATGGCTAATTTTTTTCTGGTATCCAAACTAATGCTTCCCGTTCTTAATTCTTCCAGGACAGGTTCATATTGATTTGGATTTGTTATTACAGAAACAAACTTATTGTTTTTTGCAGCAGCCCTGACCATCGTGGGACCACCGATATCAATATTCTCTATTAAAGTTTCTAGATCAGCATCAGGGTTTTTTGAGACTTCCTTAAAAGGGTACAGGTTAACACATACCACTTCTATTGGTGAAATGTTATTTTCATCAGCTTCTTTTATATCTGATGGATTGTCTCTTCTCATAAGAATTCCACCACTGATTCTAGGATGAAGCGTTTTTACACGACCCTGAAATATTTCAGGAAAACCGGTTAACTCCTTAATTTCAGTAACAGTTATTCCATTACTTGCCAGGAGCTTGAAAGTATTACCGGTAGCAATTATATCAAATCCGTTTTCTTTCAAACCTTTGGCGAAATCAATGATTCCTGTTTTATCAAAAACGCTTAATAAGGCTAATTTTTTCAATGCATCATACGAGGTTTGGGTGAACTAAAATTAAGTCTCGACTCTTACTCTAAATTCTTCAACAAACACTTTGCCAAGGGCTATTTTCTCTATCACATCCGGCAATAATTGATGTTCAATGCGTAGGACCTTTTCAGCAATTTCCTCAGGTGATTTAACGTCAGAAATATCTACGCACCTTTGAGCGATAATTTTACCGGTGTCGTAAGTTTCATCCACGAAGTGAACCGAAGCACCTGATACTTGTGCAGAGGATTCAAAAACTGCCCGATGAACGTTCATCCCGTACATTCCCGCTCCACCAAAGGAAGGAAGAAGTGCAGGATGAATATTGATTATCTTATTTCGAAAAGTCTTAATAAAATTTTCTGGAATTAATTTAAGAAAACCAGCAAGTACTATAACATCAATTTTTAATTCCTTAAAAAGGATAGTAAGATCATCGAAAGAAATAAATCCTTCCTTTTTACCAACACTATAAATCGGGATTGAAAAATTTTTAGCTATATCGAATGCGGGACAATACAACTTATCGCCAACAACAGCTTTAACTTTAATTAAATCTTTAAGCTTTGGTGAATCGAGTACAGCTCGCAGGTTTGAACCCCGACCCGAAACAAAGATCGCAAGTGCTAACAAATTACCGTTAAATTATTTGGCCAAAACTACTTAAAGAGACTTAATTAATCAAATTAAACGTAATAGTTGCTGATTATTTTCCCTTTAAAAGAAAAGATAGAAAATTCAGCTTATCCTTTAGTTTGTTTTCAAAAAAATAATCTTTAAAATTATTTGCATATTCGATAAACAATTTAGCATCTATATAGTTCTTTAAATCCTTGCTTGCTCTTGCTGCATAATAACAAGCGAATGGTTTTACCCAGAGTTCACAATCATCGAAATTAAAAACAGCAATAGCATACTCCAATGACTTTTTATATTTACCAAGATTATAATGAGCCTCACTTAAATACAGAATGGCTTCCGCCCGAAGTGTATCACTGACCGGTAATTGAATAAATTTTTCCAGTGAATCTATAGCCAATGTAAATTTGCCTGCATCGATCAAATTTTTTATAAGTTTTAGTTTAAGTTCCACTTTCCCCGGAAGCTTATTCAAATATTGTTTTCCTTTTATTTTTGCATACGCATCTTCATCAAGATCATCGTTGCCTTCTGAAGTTTTTTCGAAAAATAAAAGAGCAGAAATTGAATCTCCCTCGAAGAGATAACTTAACCCCACTTTCATAGCAGTAATTCCTTTAAAGTGATCATCAATACTGAGTTCGAGAAAATTAGTGTAATAAGTTCTGGCAACTTCGTAATCGTTTTGTGAATATGAAATATCACCTAAACCTAAGCCTGCATAATTTTTTAGTTGATTAAAATTTGTGTCCTTTGACGCGATAACTGATTTATACTTTCTAGATGCATCATATAAATCGAATTTCTTCAAATATAGATTTGCAAGCGCGTACTGAAATAAAAGGTTATTCGGAAATCTCCACGTAAGATCGTTCAATATTCTATTAGCATCAGAATATTGAAGTAGAAATTCAGCATAAATCTGCGAGAGATAAAACTGCGCATCAATTTTAGAAAGCTGTCCTCTTTTAGATGCAATCTCAAGAAAGTTCAAACCTGCTTGCTTGTCGCCTGTCATTCCGGATATGCTAATTGCCCAGGACCAGGTTTGTGGTGCCTGCGAAATTGCAAAATTGTACAAACCCTTTCCCATATATGCATCATAATAGAGACTATCTTCATCTAAAAGTTCGTTGAAGTATGAATAAAATTTACTGGCTGCAAAAATAGCATCGAAATAATTTTCATCTCTTGTAAATGCAAATGTTCGGTTTGCGTAAACAGACCCAAGTATATAGAGTGTAAATTCATCAGTTGTGTCTTTATCAAGAATTGCCTTTGCTTTATTAATAGCTGTATCTGTATATGCAAAGAAATTATCAAAGTCGGCTTCTTGTTTGCTATCAAGGTAAAACCACAAGTAGCTAAGAGATCTGTAATGATATCCTGCAGGGTTATCAGGATAATTTTTTATGATGCCATTAAATATTTTTTCAGCCGATTTAAAATTAAAATTATAAAGGGTTTCAAGTCCTATGCTGATAGAACTCTTTAGTTTTATTTGAGGATAAATTGCTAAATTAAAACAGAGCACTGCAAATGTGATTAATAGTATTGGTCTGAAAATCAGACTTTCAAATTTATTGGATGATGACATTTATTCCCGGAAGAGAAAAAGTAAAATTAGATCAATAGAATGATCCGCTAATCATCAATTTTATC
>JAPHUI010000329.1 GCA_026193755.1 Ignavibacteriaceae bacterium
ACAGAGATAAAGTAGAGAAAATAATATATAACATATTATCAAATGCATTTAAGTTTACATCGGAAGGCGGTGAAATTTTCGTATCTGTTTCAAAACTCCCTTTTAATTCCCCCTTTATTAAAGGGGGAAAAGAAGAGGGTTCCGTGGAGATTTCCATTAGCGATACAGGCATAGGCATTTCAGAAGACCGAATTGATAATATATTTGATCGTTTTTATCAGGTGGATGGTAGTCATACAAGAGAGCACGAGGGAACCGGAATTGGATTAGCACTTACAAAAGAGCTTGTAGAATTACATAAAGGTGAAATATCGGTTGAGAGTGAAGAAGACAAAAGGACAACTTTTATAATTAGAATTCCATTAGGGAGAGATCATCTGAAACCGGAAGAGATAATTGAAGAAAAAGTTGAAGAGAAAAAAGTTATTCGAACAATGGATGAAGATGAATTTATTGAGGAAATTAATGCAGAAGAGAAATTTGATATTGAAACATTTACGGAGACAGGAAAACCTTTGCTGCTTATTGTTGAGGATAATGTGGATGTAAGGAATTATATAAAAGGATATCTTGGAGAGAACTACAAAATTATTGAAGCTGTAAATGGAAATGATGGATTTCATAAATCGCTTCAGAGTAGCCCTGATTTAATTGTAAGTGATGTAATGATGCCGGAGATGGATGGTTTTGAATTATGCGAAAAATTAAAAACAGATGAGAGAACCAGTCACATACCAATAATTCTTTTAACTGCTAAAGCATCAGGGCAGGATAAGATAGGAGGACTGGAAATGGGTGCTGATGATTATATAATGAAGCCGTTCGATGCTGAGGAATTACAGGTACGGATAAAAAATCTAATCGATCAGCGGAAGAAGCTTAGAGATCATTTTAAGAAGGAAGGACTTTTTGAGGTAAGTGATGAGAATATAACTTCAATAGATAAAAAATTCTTAAAGAAAGCGATAAAGATAATTCATGAGCATATTTCAGATACCTCCTTTAGTGTTGATATTTTTGCTGATGAAATAGCTATGAGCCGCTCACAATTGCATAGAAAACTCGTTGCATTAATGGGTGAAGCTCCGAGTGATTTAATCCGAAGAGTTCGGTTATCCAGGGCAGCAAAACTTATTGAAAATAAATTTGGTAATATATCCGAAATTGCTTTGGAAGTTGGATTTGCTAATCCAGCAAATTTTGCCAATAGTTTTCGCAGGCAGTTTAATGTATCCCCCTCCGAATATGAGATACGCTTGAAAAACTGAAAATATGAATTCATTCTCCTTTCAAGGTATTGCGACGAAATCAAAGATGTTTGCGACGAAGCTGGTAGAGAAACATCCTTCAGTTATTGTTTATTGTTATTGAATTTTTTAACAATATCACATAAACAATCGTACGGAGGCCGTTATGTTGAGTTCTACAGCTTGTCCCGATTATTCGGGAAAATCCCGCCTGTCTGCCGCCAAGGCAGGCTTTGCGGGGAAATACTTTTCTTTACTTTTTTCCATTCTTGTTTTTACTGCTATCCAAACCTACTCGCAGGATACTATTCTCGTCCCAACAGATTACTTAACCATTCAAGCTGGAATTGATGCTGCACAAAATGGGGATATGGTTTTAGTTGATGACGGAACATATCTTGAAAACATAAACTATTTAGGCAAAGCAATTACAGTAGCCAGTAATTTTATTATAGATGGTGATACAAATCATATCAGTAATACTATTATTGATGGCAGCGAGCCAAGTAATCCGGATAGTGCATCTGTTGTGACATTTAATTCAGGTGAGGATACGACTTCTGTTCTTTGTGGATTTACTATTACAGGTGGCTCCGGTACTTTGATCCCAGGGCAAACCGCCAGACAGGGTGGAGGGGTTCTTTGTTATGAATCCGGTACTCGAATCGAGTATAACATTATTGAAAACAATGAAATTGTCTGTCAGCAGGTTGCGCGTGGCGGGGGAATTTCCGTTTCGAATATGAGTCCTGATCCTCACTACACTTATGTGATCATTGAAAATAATAAAATCAGAAATAATCGTTGTGAATCTAGCGAACTAAATGTATCATCGGCAGGAGTTCATTTAAGAGGTGAGGGAAGAATTGTTAATAATCATATTCTAAATAATGAAGCAGAATGTAATGGGGTACCTGGAAATAATCGAAATAGTTTTGGCGCGGGAATCATTTGCGGTTGGGGTGGAGGGGGCTTTGCTTTAGTAAAAATCTACGATAATTTTATCGCTAACAACAGAGCATTGAGTAACAACGGGGCGGCGATTGGTGGCGGCGTAGATATTCAGTACACAATTTGCGACTTCAGGGGAAATACAGTTAAAGACAACCGGGTGAGCGGCGCTCCCGTGGCTTTTGGAGGGGGTATGCGTGTTTTGTATTCTTCACTGAGTAGTAGCTTTATTACGGATAACAATTTCATCAATAACGGACCTTTAGATGTTTCTGTTATGGTGTTAGGTGGCGGACTACTAACGGTTCAGACTAAAAACCTAACTGTTGAAAAAAATTCATTTCAGTTTAATAGTGGAATAATTGGCGGCGGAATGTATCTCTCTGCTGATTCAGCGATTTCTGTTCGAAATAATAAGTTTTTACAAAACAATGCAACTGATTACGGGGGTGGCATAGCGATTGAAGACTGCAGTCCGTTGATTGAAAACAACCTGGTTGCCGGAAACACATCCTGGTGGGGTGGCGGGGTTGCCATATCTTCCACGGGTAAAAAATCAAATGACAATTCAGGAATCAACCTGCAAATGATGATGTCTGGTGGTCTTGGTGAAATTACTTCTGAGAACAATGTCACCAATACATTGCCATCTCCACTGAAAAAAAACACCAACTTAATTACCGAACCCCTGTTAATCAACAATACTATTGTGGACGATTCGGCAACCGCTCAAGGTGGGGGAATTTATACCGAATACTCCCAGCCGACAATACTCAACACTATCTTATGGGGTAATACGGCTGCTCAGGATTCTCAGATATATGTTCTAAATGATACTATTTTAGTAGAATACTCTAATGTCCAGGGAGGCTGGACCGGAGAAGGGAATATTGATGAATATCCATTATTTGTAGTTGGAGATACCTTATTCCATTTATTGAATTCCAGTCTCTGTATTGATTCAGGTATTGATTCTATTCAAATAGCAGGGAACTGGTATTACGCTCCATTAAATGACATTGACGAGGAAACGAGACCTTATGGGAATGGTTTTGATATGGGTTCGGATGAATGGCATCCGGAACCCGGTGTTGAATTAGAGAATGCTATTGTTCCCGTTTCTTTTGAACTTCTGCAAAACTATCCCAATCCATTCAACCCAAGCACAACTATAGAGTTTGCATTACCAACACCAGGTTTTGTTTCACTCAGCATATTTAATATTCTAGGTGAAAAGGTTGCAACTCCGGTTTCAGAATATTTAGCAGCAGGCAGCTACAAATATTACTGGAATGCTAAAGGATTAACCAGCGGTGTGTATTTATACAATCTGGAGGCGGGCAATATTATCCTCGTCCGCAAGATGATATTGATACGTTAAAAGAAATTTACCGGATAAAAAAATCAGACCGGGACGATGGTTATTCGTTCCGGTTTATTTATTGAAAATCAAATACAGATAAATATTTTTAGGAGGATGATGATATGAACAGAACTATAATACTTTTTTTATTTATGATTTTTATCTTAGCTCAAGCGCAGAGAGTGGATGCGCAAAATACAATCGTTCCGCCTGACTTACATAAAACTCACTCCAATACCAATGAATATTCAGCTCAGACAGTAGATACACTTATTCAGTATTTAATCAATCAAACTAATTTAGATACTCTCATATATTTTGTAAATATTTTATCAGGTGAAGATTCCGTTACTATTAACGACAGCACCTATCTTCTGCTTTCCCGATATCTGTATCATCCACACAATGATCTGGCAGGCGAATTTATATTTCAAACATTAAATAGGTTTAACATACCTACCTATAATCAAAATTACAGTACAACTGGAAGAAATGTTTACGCTGTCAAGACTGGAACAGATTTTCCCGATCAGGAATTTATAATCTGTGCTCATTATGATGATATGCCTCCTCAGCCACCGTCGCCAGGAGCGGATGACAATGCCAGCAGTGTTGCAGCCGTTCTGGAAGCAGCACGAATTCTCTCTCAAATACCAACTCCCTATACCATTATATTTGC
>JAPHUI010000134.1 GCA_026193755.1 Ignavibacteriaceae bacterium
AGGCAGTGAAAACTCTGTGAAAAATTGGTTGGTTAAAAACCTGCAGGTAAGGAGTTGTTTCTGCAAATGAAATGAGAAAATCCAAAATGGGAAGTACTAATACTAAAACCAGAAAAATCAGCACAATAATTATTATAACCAGGAAATCCCGAAGTTTTCCAAGGAAAATATTTATGTCTTTGTAGGTACCATAAACTCTATTCAGAATTGTACGTAAGCTGCTTGCGAATCCGCTTGCTGCAAAAAATAATCCTATAATACCTACCCACCCTGCGATGTTTCTGTATTCAACGACTTCTTTTACCCTATCAAAAATTATATCCTTTACAAACTGTGCATAAGTATCGTATGGTATTACTGTATCAATAATGGTTATTATTTGTTGTTCAACTTCCATTGAGTTTAGAAATTTACCGAGCAACCAAAAGATGATCAAAGTCATAGGTACGATACATACAAAAAGAGAAAAAGCTAAACCACCTGAGAGAAGAAATAAATGGTTACGATCAGTTCTGTCATACAATCCACCAAAATAATGTCTTACAAATCCAACAAACCAATGCCAAGCAGGAATAAGATATAAAGAATATCTTATCTTTCTAAACAATACATAAGTTTTAGAATTCCGGACTATTTGTAAAATTTTATTTTTCACCGCTCATTATTCTTGGGATCGTGTTAAAATATAAATCTGCCAGTTCTTCAAGCGTTACTTTAACATCAGAATTAATTTTTAATGATGAACCACCTGTTCTTCCGATTGAAGTAAATGGCTGATTATTTGTACGTAATAATTTTTCAAAATCATATTTTTTGATTGATGAAACTGAAACTATTATCCTTGATTGAGACTCTGAAAAATAAGAAAAATCTTTTCTGTTTTTTATTGGGAAATTCACCTCTGCACCAATCATTTTTTCATTATTGATAACGCAGCACTCAGCGAGAGCGCAAACAACTCCTCCTTCTGAAACATCGTGTGCTGATTTTATAAGATTTTTTCTTATTAATTCAAGAACAGTATCCTGCAGTTTCTTTTCAACTTGAAGATCAAGCTGAGGTGAATTGCCCTCAACATTTTTGTGACTTACTTTTAAATATTCACTGCCGCCAAGTTCTTCATTATCTTCACCTAAAATATAAATTAGATCGCCTTCATCTTTAAAGAATGAAGTTGTAACATGAGAAAGGTCCTCTACTAATCCCAACATACCAATGGTCGGAGTAGGGTAAACAGCTCTATCGGGAGATTCATTGTAAAAACTTACGTTGCCGCCTGTAACAGGAGTATCAAAAAATCTGCAGGCTTCACCCATTCCTGCGATTGCTTCAACGAATTGCCAGTAGATTTCAGGTTTGTAAGGATTGCCAAAGTTCAAACAGTTTGTAATTGCTAAAGGAATCCCACCCGAGCAAACAATGTTTCTCGCTGACTCAGCAACCGCAATTTTCGCTCCTTCTCTTGGATTTAGATAAACGTAACGGGCATTACAATCTGTTTTCATTGCTAACGCTTTATTTTTTCCTTTAACATAAATTACTGCCGCATCACAACCGGGACCAATTATTGTGTTGGTTCTTACCATCGAATCGTATTGTTCGTAAACCCATCTTTTTGATGCAATGTTTGGTGAAGAAAAAACTTTCAGAAATGTTTCCTGAATATCTTTTGGTTCAGACAATGTAGAAAAATCAAATTTTCTTTTTTCTTTTATATAAGATGGTTCTTTTTGTTCACGAACGTAAACCGGTGCACCGCCACCAAGTACTAATTCAAATGGTGGCATCTCTGCTTCGAGTTTTCCTTTATAATTGATGAAGAGTTTATCATCATTAATAACTTCTCCGATAATCTCACAGTGAAGATCCCATTTTTCGAAAACGTCTCTTACTCTGTCTTCGTATCCTTTTTTAACAACACACAACATTCGTTCCTGACTTTCGGAAAGCATAATCTCATAAGCACTCATTCCCTCTTCCCGCAAAGGAACTTTATCAAGATCAATCTTCATTCCTGATTTTCCTTTTGCACTCATCTCGCTTGTCGAACAGGAAATTCCCGCAGCACCCATATCCTGAATTCCAATTAAATATCCCTTGCGGATAATTTCAAGTGATGCCTCGAGTAAAAGTTTTTCTGTGAAAGGATCCCCAACCTGAACCGAAGGACGTTTTGATTCAGATTTTTCCGAAAGTTCTTCGGAAGCAAAAGTAGCACCGTGAATTCCATCCCGTCCTGTAGAAGAACCAACTATCATCACAGGATTCCCCTCTCCTTTTGCAGTAGCACTTGCGAAAGTGCTTGTCTTTACAATCCCGACTGCCATTGCATTAACCAAAGGATTAAGCTGGTAGGATTCATCAAAATAAACTTCGCCTGCTACTGTAGGAACTCCAAAGCTGTTTCCGTAATCACCAATTCCTTTTACAACTCCTGCAAAAAGGTATCGTGTTCGTGCATCATCTAAAGTACCAAAACGAAGTGAGTTTAGTGAAGCAATTGGACGTGCACCCATTGTGAAGATATCTCTCATTATTCCACCAACACCGGTTGCTGCACCCTGATAAGGTTCAACTGCTGATGGATGATTATGGCTTTCAATTTTAAATGCGACTGCTAAACCATCACCAATATCAACCAGTCCCGCATTTTCTTCACCAGCTCCGACCAACAATTTTCCACCGCTACGTGGTAAGGTTTTTAATTGTGCAATCGAGTTTTTATAACTGCAATGTTCGCTCCACATAACGCTGAAAATACCTAGCTCAGTAAAGGTTGGAGTCCTTCCAAGTATCTTCAGAATTCTTTCGAATTCTTCTTTGTTAAGACCGTGCTCAATTGCTAGCTCAAGAGTTACTTCAGGTTCTTTCATCTATTCAATGTTTTTAGTTTAAGCATGAAATTTTAGGTAAGAAATATAATGATTTTGAAAACGAGTAATTATCTATGATTTAATATTTCCCCTCCCTTTATGGGAGGGGATTAAGGGGAGGGAATATTTGTCTTAATTTTTTGAAAGACACCTTCAATATTGCCCAGCACTTCATTATTCCAAAATCTAATTACAATAAATCCTTGCAAAACTAACAATTTCTGTCTTCTTGCATCATTAATCTTTGTTTCATCCTGATTATGATGGCCACCATCAAGTTCGATTATCAATTTCTTTTCATAGCAAACGAAATCAACAATGTAATCACCTATCTGTTCTTGTCTTCTGAACTTCAATCCAAATAAACTTTTCCTTCTCAAATATCTCCAAAGTAGTTTTTCAGCTTCTGTTGATTCTTTTCTAAGTCTTCGAGCTAAGTGTGTTAAGTTCCTCATAATTTCCCTCTCCCCTACCCTCTCCCAAAATGGGAGAGTGAGTTTTTTATTTCAAATTCAGAAACTCTTCCCAAATCTTATATAGCTGATAAGTCGCATAAATATCCTTCGAGCAATAAACTGCTATGTCTTTTATTCGTCCTGCTTCGTAAAGATTTTTTACCTCCATACCAGAAATATCTTTTGACTTTGGAGATTCAATTCCAAATGACTGGCAGTAAAAATCAAGATTAAATTTTCTAGTAGCCCCGTAAAAAGTAAATTGCTCAAGCAGATCAATGTGTTCATCGCCATATCTGTAACCCATTAAGTTTCTGGAAACTTTAACTCCCAACATTGCAGAGCGCATCATTAAAAACGGAACGTCAAAGTTTCTACCATTGAAGGTTATAAATTGATCGACAACTTTTGCGATACGCCAGAATGATTCGAGCATTTCTTTTTCAGATAAACCTTTATAAAAAACTTTTCCATCTTCGCTTGTCCATTCTTCTCCGGCTTTGGCGGATTTACTTTCGTAATAGATATAAGATTTTTCTTTCTCAACATCATAAATTCCTATAACTATACATTTTGAAGTATATGGATAAAGACTTGTATAACGAACTGCATCATCGATCATCATTTGGCGTTTCTCTGGATCAGGTTCTTTATCAGCATAACGGAGAAGGTATTCTTTCTGGCTTTCAGCAAGAGATTCGAAAGAGTAGGCGCAGGTTTCAATATCGAAAACTATTCTTCGCATTTTTCCTCCTAACATTATTAACGTAAGGTCATTGCAAGCGAAGAGAAGCAATCTGTTGTTGTTATTGAGATTGCTTCATCCTGATTGATCAGGATTCGCAATGACAATATAAAATTAATCTCTTAATATTTTTACTGATGATTCAAACTTACTAACCTTTTCGATAAAATCTTTGGGAAGTGGAATTGATTTTTTTAAAACCGGATCAACATGCGCAAGGACTCCCGAACCTTCTGAGACGATAATTCCTGAATCTAAATTTTCGATAATGTGCTCAAAACCAAAACTCGAATTTTTTATATAAGCGATTCTTGTGTAAACACGTAATCTATCTTCAAATAAAGCAGCTTTTAAATAATTAATCTCATTTCTAACCATATAAAAAGTTGTACCTTCAAGTGCGATTCCCTTTTTGGGAAAAAATCCTATATCCTTTGCATATTTGATCCGGGCTTGCTCAAAGTAACTAAAATAAACAGCATTATTTACAATGTGTAACATATCAACCTGATCGAATGTAACAGTTACATCATAATAATGTTTAAAATCTGATTTGTTTTTTTTTGGTTTCATTATGAATTATAGATTTGTAGAAAATTTATAGGTTGTCAATTATTTAGGTGTCTGTCACACTCCGACTACGCTCAGTGTGAAAGTTACTCCTTCAATATTAATATTTAACTTCCTTTTAAATCACGGATAATTTTTTCAATTTCATTCCACTTATCATTTGGAATTGATTGAAGAATATTGAATTGACCTGCACCGTTAATCCATTCTCCCCCATCAATTGTAATCACTTCACCATTTACAAATGAAGAAAAATCTGAAATTAAATATGCAGCGAGGTTTGCAAGTTCCTGATTTTCACCAACACGCTGAAGTGGGACTTTCTTTTTAAGATCAAATTTCTTTTGCAAATCGCCGGGCAATAATCTTTCCCAGGCACCTTTAGTCGGGAAAAGTCCGGGAGCAATAGCATTAAATCGAATTCCATATTTTGCCCATTCAACAGCAAGCGAACGCGTGACAGCAAGAACTCCGGCTTTTGCTGCTGCAGATGGTACTACGTACCCTGAACCAGTCCAG
>JAPHUI010000374.1 GCA_026193755.1 Ignavibacteriaceae bacterium
CTGACGCCTTATGGGAAGGTAGCTTTACCGGTTATAGAATAAAGACCGGTGAATCAGAGTGGACAGAAAATCTTAACGTACTTGGCAAAGGAGAAGGTGGAGTGATAGATGGGATGAAAACTTTTGGTGATGGAATAATGTATTCCGATGATATATATGAGCGAACTGGATTTTTTGGCACTGCGATCGGAGTTATAAAATCAAAAGAATGATAGTCCTTCGCTAATCTATAGCGGTAGTTTTGCGGAAAGAGTTTACTGAAGTAAGATTATTTAGTAATGGATAAGTTAAAGCCCTTGCTTTATTCAGCAAGGGCTTTTTTAATATTGATTCAAACTTATATCTGCTTCAGATTAGCTTAGCGATTCTTCCAGGTTGGTTTTCTTTTTCCTAAGAATGAATTGATCCCTTCATTTGCATCATCAGTTTCCATTAATTCTTTTATATACATTTCTTCTACCGCAGGCAGCATTTTTCTCAGCAAGTGATTAAAAGTAATTCGGGAAGCTTTAATTGTATGACGTAAAGAAGAAGCACTTTTGTTGAGGATGTTATTTGTGATCCATTCATCCCAACCTTTTTCCATTTCCTTTTTATTTTCGAAAACCTCATTGATTAATCCGATTGCTTTTCCTTCTTCTGCCGAAAGTGATTTACCTGTAAGAATTAATTCTTCAGCCTTTGCATTACCTATTTTTAACGGCAGTATAACTGATGCCGGAGGAGGAAATACTCCAAGTAGTATTTCAGGCTGACCGAGTTTTGCAGTCTTATCAGCAAAAAGAAAGTTGCAAATAAGTGCCAGTTCTAGTCCACCGCCCAAACACTGCCCGGAAATTTTAGCCAGCGTTGGTATTGCTAAATCTGCTATCGTATAAAAAAGCTGGTGAAATGCTTTCAGCATTTCAGGTGCGTTTTCCTTTGTGTGCTCTTCCACACTTGCACCAAATGAGAAATGTTTACCGGCACCCTCGAATGTAATTATTTTTAAATCGTTCTTTTCTTTGAAAGAGTTTAACAATTCATTCAACTCACCCATCATAATACTATCAAGAACATTACCTTTGCCGTCATCGAGTATGATTCGGGCAACTGAATTATCGTGGGTGTATTCTATTTTAATTTTTTGCATAACTTAAATAAATTTTTGTCAGTCTGAGCTTGTCGAAGACTGACATTTCAGTTTTACTTCACACTTCGACAGGCTCAGTGTGACATTTATAATTACTTATGAGACAGCCTCAGCGAAATTATTTTTTCTGATACTGCGGTGAAATTGCTTTTATCATTTCATCATCCCATTCATGTCCATCAGCAAGAAGTTGTCTGAGTTTAATAAAATCAACTTCCTTATTACCTTTCGCTCCTTCGTTAAAAGCTCTGAAGCCAGCTTTAGCTTCGGTCATCATATTCAAAGCTAACCAATCCCTGTTGCTTTCTTTATTTTTATCCCAATATTCTAATTTGTGCTTTCGGATCGAATTCAGAGTTTTGCTTAAGCAGTTAGGCATTAAATACATTAGCTTGGTGCAGAGGCTCTCAACAGCTTTATCGAGCAAGGAAAGATCAATTTCTCCTGATTGCATCAACTCTTTTGCTTTTTCTTTTTCACTTCCTTTTTTGGGGGTACCATAAACAATATCACCCTTCTTGTTCACCCATTTGTCTGTATAAACCATTGGGTTGGTAATAAATTCGCCATTCACTTTTAGAGCAGGAACAATCTCAGTTATAAGACCATAACGTAATGCTTCATGAGCTGACCATGGATCGCAGACGGTACAAGAGTAGAATGATCGCTCAACTCCAACGAATAAAGGAAGAAAATCAGTTGATCCTCCATCGGGTGCGCTACCATGTTTTGGTCCTGCCTGCCCGAACCTCGCAAGATCCTGTGCAATGGTGAAGTCACAAGCCATACCAATTTCCTGTCCGCCGGCAATTCGCATTCCATTTACTCTGCATACTACGGGTTTATCGCACATCAATATTGTGGAAACCATATCGTTAAAGAGCCGCATATACTGTTTGTACTCTTGCGGATTATTTGCGTAATATTCGGCGTACTCTTTTGTGTTTCCACCAGTACAGAAAGCTTTGTCCCCAACTGCAGTAAAGACAACCGCTACAACACTTCTGTCGTTCGAAGCTTCCCGGAAAGCTAAGATTACTTCTTTAACCATTTGCGTCGTATAGGAATTAAATTGCTTTGGATTGTTAAGAATAATCCAGGCGTTAAATAATCCTTTGGCTGGCTTTCCCTCAAAATCAAGACAGGGACGTTTTTCAAAAATAATTTCTTTATACTCAACTGGTGTTAAATTATGATCAATTAGCATAGCTTTTTTATTTTTTGTTGATAGAAATTTTTTAGTTAGAATTAGGTACTAACACTGATCGTTTTGTGTACTTGTGTTCCAGTGTGTTTTTAAAAACCTCATTGATTTTTGATAGAGGAAAAGTTTCAACGAACTTTTCTATTTTTAATTTTCCATTCGCAACAAGATCAACCACTTCAGGATAAAGTTCAGGTTTGCATCCCCACGTTCC
>JAPHUI010000206.1 GCA_026193755.1 Ignavibacteriaceae bacterium
CAGAAAGTACATTTTTCAACTACACCTTTAGTTCTTGTTGGAAAGTCTGGCGTAATTTCTTTAATAAAAGGTCTTGGGTCTCTATAGTTAAAAGACCTTGAACCGTAAGGACAAGCGGCAACACAATATCTGCATCCGATACACCTATGCCAGTCCATCATAACAATTCCGTCTTCACGCTTCCACGTTGCTTGTGTTGGGCATACTCTAACACAAGGGGGATTGTCACAATGATTACAAAAGATCGGAATTTTCTGACCTTCTAATGATGCTGTCATATAATAATTTTCCTGATCCAGAAAAGCATTTTCATAAGGTTCTTTCCATATCCATTTGACTTCATCTTTCGGATTGCCGATATCAGGAACATTATGAGTTTTATGGCAGGCATTAATACATTTAGTGCAACCCTCTTCAACCAAACATTTATTTAAATCAACTACCATTGCCCATCTGCTTTTAGGATTAACTTTAACTGTAGGCAATTTTGTGTTTGATAGTGAATCAGCAAGTGGAATTTTGTGTGCAGTATCTTTTGCAATAATATCGATATACTTTCCAGCAGAAACACCGAAAGCAGCAAGTCCGGCTAACTTTAAAAATTTTCTTCTGTTCTTATCCATTATTTAATCTCCACTGTTTTAGGGTCAACATGGCAATCCCAGCAATAAGGACTCACTCCTAAATAATTATGGCATTGGTCACAAAACTCAGCTTTGTTTGAATGACAGTTAAGGCAAGTCTTTGTTAAACTCATTTCAAATTCTTTACCGGAAGCTGTTGTAAATATTCTATCACCCTTTCTTACTGCATCATCTCTCCAAATATTTAAAAGCTCCATATGATTATCGCGCATATATTCAGTTGTCATAACACATTCTTTTTGATCTGCTTTATTTGGTAAGACCAGATTAGGTTTAGTAGCAGGAGTTCCAAAAACAAGATCGTACCAAGTAGGAGAAGTGAACAATATTAAGAAAACAATTATTCCAATTAATATTTTTCCTGAATCGTACATAATTAATTCCTTAATTCATCAGACTAGAATATTGATATCTTATATAGACTATCATTTTTTTACGCTTTCGTTTGTCAATAAAGGATCTCCACGCAAATCTGTCGTTCTTTCTTTTTCACTTTTCATGATTAGTGCATTACCAACTAACTCATGAACACCACCAACTTCGACACCACCAACCCAGTAATCCATAAGAGGTGGTAATGTTGCTTTATCTATAGCACAAATACATCCAAGGAAATTCACACCATACTTTTCTTTTACAAATTTGACAGCATTTGCTCTCGGAAAACCTCCTCTCAAACGCATCTCAAGATTTTCGTCAGTTCCTAAGCCCGCACCGCTTCCACAGCAAAACGTTTGTTCCTTAATTGTGTTTTCAGGCATCTCATAGAAATAATTGCAAACGTTATTTATCACATAACGTGGTTCCTCAATTAATCCCATAGCTCGTGCAGGATTGCAAGAATCGTGAAAGGTTACTTTGCGATGATCGTTACGGTTTTTATCTATTTTTATTTTATTATTCTTTATTAAGTCTGCTGTGAATTCACAAATGTGAACCATCTTTGTTGAGTTAGCATTTTCAAACTTGGTCCCAGTGATAGGCGATACAGGTTTTTCAAGAAAATCAGCAGGGCCATTCATTGTATCCATATACTGGTGCAAGACTCTCCACATATGTCCGCACTCACCACCAATAATATATTTAACACCAAGCCGTTTTGCTTCAGCATAAATTTTAGTGTTGAGTGACTTCATCAAATCGTGCGAGACGAAGGAACCAAAGTTCCCACCTTCGGAAGCAAAGGTAGTCCAGGTATAATCCAAGCCTATTTCATGGAAGAGAGCCAAATACCCAAGCAAGGTAAAGTAATGAGGTTCACCAAAGTAATCTGCAGATGGGACAACAAATAGAATTTCTGCACCTTTTTTATTTATCGGTGCATCTACTTTAATTCCGGTAATAGATTCCAAATCTTCAACAGCAAAATCTATACTGTCTTTAAAACCGTGCGGTTGAATGCCAAGATGATTACCCGTTCTGAAACAGTTTGCAACAGGAGTTATAACCCAATCGATATTTATTCCAATAAGATTAAGAAGCTCACGAACTAAAATTGTAACTTCGGCTGTATCAATACCATAAGGACAAAAAACTGAACAGCGCCTGCATTGTGTGCATTGATAGAAATAATAAAACCATTCTTTTATTACATCAATAGTTAATTCACGAGCACCTGCAAATTTTCCAAAAACCTTTCCTGCCGCAGTAAAATCATTTCGATAAATTGATCTAAGAAGTTCAGCTCGAAGCACAGGCATATTTTTAGGATCGCCTGAGCCGATGAAGAAGTGGCATTTATCTGAGCAGGCACCGCATCGGACACATATATCCATAAATATTTTTAAAGAACGGAATTTATCTAACCTCTCCTTTAAGCCATTTAATATTATTTCTTTCCAATTCTCGGGCAATTGCCAGTCAGGATCTTCTGGTTGCCATTTACGCGGATTAGGTAACTGCAGGTACTCAACATTTTTTGGAATCCCGCTGTAATTATAAACACCTCGTTTAAATTCAACTGATGGATCTAACCATCCTTTTTTAGGTGGTTCATAATCAATTTTTTTAGCTAATTCTTCAGGTTTTATTATTGATTCAGACATCTTTATTCTTTCTCCACTGGAATTCCGGCAGCCTTCATTTTATCTCTGAATTCATCTTCATATTCTTCGTAAGTATGAATTCTAACAGGTTTATTCCAAGGGTTGATGTGTCTTTTCATTCGACTATTGTTTGCTAAATTTCTCGTGGGTGACAGGAAAACACCGGGCATATGCAACAGCTTACTAAATGGGAAATATGCTATCAATACACTTACCAGAAACAGATGGATATAAAACATAATCCCAATTCCGTTTGGAATTACAGGATTAAAACTGAATAACCCAATTGCCAGTTCTTTTACGCTTACAATGTCAACCTTTGCAAAGTATCGCATTAAAATTCCGGTTACTGCAATACTAATTATCAGGAAAAGTGGAAAGTAATCTGATGATAAAGAAATGTACTTAAGTTTTGGATCTGTAATTCGTCTTAAAAACAGAAATGTCAATGCTGCTAAAATTAAAACATCAGTGACATATAAAATCGGTAACCCTATCTGGAAAAGCCCATCGTAATTTTGCAGAAAGATTACAAACGATGGAATGGGTTCAGCAAAATATCTGAAGTGCCGTAAAACAATTATTAAAAACGACCAATGGAAAACAAGTGCACCCAACCATAAATATTTACTGCTCCCATAAACGAGTGCAGGTCCATCTTTCAACTGTGTTTTTGTGTTTCTAAAAAGTGAACGGAAGAGCAGTACTTCGAGAGCCATTCTTCCTATCACACCAAGAGTAGAATTAGGACTGTCTAATTTGTTGCTCTTAATCCAGCTTAAAGATTTTTCCTGGCCGGTAACTGTCGGGATTCTAAAAGGAACAGGAGACTTTGCCCATTTTAATATTCGGTAAATAATTCCCAATATGAAAGTGGCAATTGCTGCATATGGAATAATAACCCCGAATAAAAATTCTAATTGAGCTGTCTCTACTCCAATAATAACAGCAAGGATAATTATTAGAACAGCAAAAAATGAAAACAGTATGTTCATCAAAATTTCCTCTTATTGAATAATCCTATTAATACAATAATAGTTAGCGTGTTAAGAGAATAAATCTTATACTTTGTATTACCTTAATCAAAAGAACAAAAGACTAATAATCTTCAGTGTTTTCTAAAGCTTTATAAGATCTAGACTTTATTTCATTAACCCGGATCTTGAAAACTTTTTCCCTTGCTTCCATGTATAGTTCAAATCCGATTATTAACATTTTATCAATTAATAATTCAAAATCCGCTAATTCATCTGAAACATTTTTATTTAATAATTCA
>JAPHUI010000242.1 GCA_026193755.1 Ignavibacteriaceae bacterium
GTCTTCAGGTTTTTTATATTTTTTGAATAGAGTTTTGGTAACAAGGTTTACTCTTTCATCTGTACACTGAGCAGAAAGTATTGTTGAGATCAGCAATTGAAATGGCGAACCGAATTCCAGAGCGATTTGTACTCCGGGATATTCTTTTTTTAATCGTTTAAGAATTTCGTTTGCTCTTGCTGCTTCAGATTTTGATTTCATCCCTGTTAAATTTTTGGTCTCTAATTTTTAATCTTTCAACAGGAACATTTTTAATGATGTGTTCCTGTAGAATTTCTTCAACATCATTAACGCTTACGTAACCGTACCAAATTTGTTCCGGATAGATGACAACTGTAATACCATACTCACAGGCATCAAGACAACCTGCAGTATTTGCTCTCACAGTAGCAGCAAGTCCCAGTTCCTTTAATCTTTTCTTGAATTGTTCCTTTACTTCAGAACTGCCCTTATCAGCACAAGAACCTTTTGGATGATCTTCAGGTCTTTTGTTCTCGCAAATGAATATGTGTTTTTCAAATCGTTTCATTATTCAGAAGAAAACATTATATGTTAAAAAGGCGAACAATATTGCTCGCCTAAATTAGTAGCGCGTACGGGATTCGAACCCGTGATCTCCGCCTTGAGAGGGCGGCGTCCTAAGCCACTAGACGAACGCGCCGGTAAAAAAATTAAGAATGAATAATTAAGAGTTAAGAATTAAAATAATTGTTAATTATAAATTCTTAATTTTTAATTGATAAAGCTGTCCCGCTAGGACTCGAACCTAGACTCTTCTGATCCAGAGTCAGACGTGTTAACCAGTTACACCACGGGACAAAATTTGAAGGTCAAATATAGAAAAGCACATTTCGAATTGCAATGATAATGGCCTTCTTATACTTACATTATACTTCTTTAAAACCCTTAAAGCTCTTAGAGTATTCCATCTGGTTGCCTTGCCAGGCAAATCCTTCATCACCTGCCAGCGAATAGAAGAATCACCTTTCATCAACCAGTCAATGGTTTTCTTATCCAGCAATTCTGTTTTATTTAACTTCATTATTCATTAATATTGACTGAACAAAAATAAGATACTTGAAATGAAATTAATCTTAAGCCTCTTTTTCCTAACTTTTATTACAATTTCTTTCCCTCAGGAATTTCAATTTGAAAGCACTATTGGTCAATTTAAAAATGCTTCATCATTTTATGTGAATCCTGCGGGGTTCATCTATGTAACTGATGCAAATACAGATGAAGTATGTGCAATAGATACATCAGGAAATATACTAAGAAAAATTGGTGGCTATGGCTGGAAAGAAAGTTCATTTGATAATCCTGCCGATATTTTTGCGGATGCGCTGAAGGTTTATGTTGCTGATAAAAATAACAACCGCATCCAAAGATTTGATAAAAATCTTAATTATAATTTTCAGATTTATACACACGACAGCGATGTAGAAGCGGAAAGATTTGGGTACCCTTTAAGCGCCGTTATGTCAAATCAGGGGGATGTATTCATTCTCGACTCAGAAAACTCACGTATAGTTAAATTTGATATCTTCGGAAATTTTATTCAAAACTTTGGTGGATACGATTATGGTAATTATGCTCTTCAGAAGCCAAGACAACTTGCAGTTTCTATGCAGAATAATATTTTTGTAATTGATGGTGATCAAATTATCATTTTCGATCAATATGGTAATGGTGTTGGAAAAGCTTCGGGTAAAGAGGATTTTACGAGCATAAGAATAATTTTTAATTGGTTAACGGTTACATCTGCCCAAAGAATTTATATTGCAAATCTCAACTCTCCTGAATTAAATTTGAAGGAAGTAATACTGAATGATATTGAAGAAAATATACAAATCGTCTCATCATTTATTTTTAATAAAAAGCTTTATCTACTTTCAACAAAGAAAATATTTGTTTATAGCAGAATCTGATTTTCAAAATTGCAAATCGTATTATCAAAAAATTTCAAATTAATCAGCGTTAAACCAGATAGTAAAATATTCCTAATAAGGTTTATTATTCTATTATTATTAGCAAGCTGGATAGCCGGATTTTTACTTCCTTTAATCATATCAATTGAAAATCCATTTATTAACTATTTCCTTAAAAGATTTTATTCCACAGTATGTCATCAGGAAAGTTTTAAGTGCATTTCAATTGGGCATGCCGGGATGCTTGTTTGTGCGAGGTGCACAGGAATTTACTTTGGTGCTTTTATTACTTCGATTTCTAGCTTATTCATTGTAGTCCCTTTCATTAGTAAAAAACTATTAATGATTTCAATATTACCATTAATGATGGATGTATTTTTAACTACATCGGGAGTTTATACTTATTCACAGTTCCTATCATTTGTGACGGGAATTATATTCGGAATGGTAATTTATCTTTTTACGATATTAGAATTAGAAAAATTTATTCTAAACAAATAATAGAAAATACCAGGAATGAATAAAAAATATTTAGCTTCATTGGTCTGTGGTTTTGGTGCCGCTGTGTTAACTACCATACCGGGATTAGAGAGTATAGCTTGCTGTTTGCTGGTTCCTATTGCCTCAATTTTTACAATAGGTCTTTACAAAAAATCAAGTCCCGGTTTACTTAGAATTCAAACGGGAACCGGAGTAATTCTCGGACTGTTAACCGGAATATTTGCTGCTCTTTTTGCCAGCGGGTTTGAAATTATCCTAACCTATATTACAAAGTCAAATGATCTTATAGCTTCAATGCCACAAACAGAAAAATTAATTAATGGTATGAATCTTGGCGAGGCTGCTAAAGAGTCTATTGAAATTTTAAAGCAGATGAGCAATGAAATTCAAACGACAGGATTTTCATTATTGTACTCCATTTTAATTACACTTGGTAATCTTATCACTTACACAATCTTCGGAATGCTGGGTGGTGCTGTAGGTACAGCCATAATTAATAAAAGAAGCAGTAACTAAATAGAATGATATCGGCCTTTATTTTTTTCGCACACTTTTTATTTATACTTATAATTTTTACATGGAAATGGCAAAGTGATGGTATCTCTGCTGCGTTCATTAACGTAGCTTTAATTTTAATTTTATTTGCAGTAGGATGGACAATTACCGGAATGATTTCACAACTTTTAATGGAACCGCGTGGATTCGGATTATATTTCGATAGAGATACTTTTTCGTTAGCTCTTCTGACAATGGTTGAATATTTCTTCTACAGAATTTATTATAAAGAACCTACTGCAGCCGGTAAGGAAAAACAATAACTGCCATCTGCTCTACCTGTTTTTGATTTGGTCCCAAAGGTTCAAATCTCCATTGACGCAAAGAGTTTATTGCAACATTTTCCAATTTCGTATCGGCTTTAATTTTTGGAATTATTCTTCCAACTGTTCCATCCGGTAAAATTGAAAACTGCAATTTAATATTTACTTCTTTTTTAACACCCTCCGGATATTGCGGCAGTATAAAACTATATATTTTCCTGGTTCCCTTTCCACCCCAATCAATATCAAATCCAAAGCTACCCTCTGTTTCGCTGTTATTTCCCTTCTTGTTAGATTTTGAATTGGAGACCACAGCTTCAGTACTTAATTCAGTTCTTTTCTCTGTAATTTCCTTCTTGTCGCTGGCAGGCTTAATAATATTTTCTTCTTTAGTGTTCTTTGCAACTGGTAATTCAACTTCCTTAACTTCGGGATTTTTTTCTTCTGATGTCTCTATCTCACTTTGCGGAGAAGTTTCTTTTACTATATCAACTTTGTTTCCCTGCGCCCCTGAAGAACCGGTGGCATCTGTATTACCAAAAGAAAGCTCAACGAACTCAGATGGATTATAATCAAATGAAAGATTTATTAATAGTAACAATGCAATTACAATTGCATGTAAAACAAAGGAGATTGAATATGAAATCCCCGAGTTTTTTTTGGAAGACATAGCATCCCTCCATTTTATGGATTTTCTTTTTCCGTTTCTATTGTGAATTTACCAATACCCACTGACTTGGCTGCATCAATAACTTTTATAACCAAATCGATCTGGACTGTTTTATCCGCCCTTATAACAAGATTGTTTTCATTGCTAAGCTTCAGCATTTCAGAAAGTTTTAAAGGAAGCATTTCTACATTAGTTTCATCTGAGCCAGCATAAACTATTCCTGCAGACGTTATAGTAACTATCATATTAGTGGGTTCAGATGACTCATTAGTTTTTGAGTCTGGCAATTTAACTTTTACTCCAGTTTGAATTACGAACTGCGATGATAGAAGAAAAAATATGACGAGCAACAAAACTATATCTGTTAACGAAGAATAAGAGAAAATACTTAATGGTTGATTTGATGTATTAAATTTCATAATAGTGCACTACATATCAATTTCTATTTCATCTTCAAGATCAACAGATTCTCTGGAAGAATCCTGCATAGTATCTACAACATCATTAGCAACTGTTTCCATATCAGATACCAATTTCTTAACAGCACTAACAAAATAATTATAAAAAGCATATGCCGGAATTCCTACTATTAAACCAAAAGCGGTTGTCAACAAAGCTTCCCAGATACCACCAGCCAGGTCACTTGGATTTGCTGCCCCGGCAAGATCTTCAATTCTCATAAATGCCTGAATCATTCCCGTTACTGTACCTAAAAAACCAAGTAGAGGAGCGACACCAGCGATTGTTGCTAATATCGACAATCCCTTTTCCAGCTTGCTTATCTCCTGCCTTCCTGCATTTTCTATAGATTCTTTCACTCTTTCGTGACCCATACCAAATTTCTTTAATCCTTTTCTAACCATATTCCCTATTGGTGATTTTTCTCTCAGGCAAAAAGATGCAGCTCCACTCATATCCTTGTTCTTAATGAACCCTCTTATCCTAACTGTAAAAGCAGGTAAATTTATTTTAGCTCTTCTGAGAACTAAAAATCTATCAATGGCAACTGCTAAAGCAATGACAGAGCAAAACAAAATCGCCCACATTATTACCCCACCTTTTAGAAAAATTTCAAATAAATTCATCTCTCTCCAATATTTATTTTTTAAGATATTTAGATTCGAATTCTCTGGCAAATTCTTCGGAAGTAAAATCGCCCACGTTTAATTTATATATCAATTTTCCATTGCGTCCTTCTAATACTTCGATAAACGCATTGTAACCTAAATCAAAGTACTTATCGGCTTCTCTGTTTGCAGCTTCGGAAGAATTAAAACTGCCAACATATACCACGTAATAATTTTTATACAAGAATATTCTGCTGCTTTTCTCTTCTGTTAAATCGGGTGTTGTCTCTTGTTTTTCTTCCTTAGGTACTGTGGATTTCACTTCAGTTTTAGGTTGTTCTTTGACCACATCAGTTTTTTCAGGCTTTACTATTGGTTTAACTTCTGGTTTTATCTCAGGTTTTTTGTCAAGTATTATTTCTGGTTTTACCTCGGCTACTAAAAATGCATCCGGGTTATATCCGGAAACTTTGATTCTGCTCTCACTTTTTTGATA
>JAPHUI010000292.1 GCA_026193755.1 Ignavibacteriaceae bacterium
AAACATAATTATCATTAATTAATTATAATTCTGGCTGAAAAGCTAATAATAACAGTATTTAATATCAATTAAATTAAAGGGTATGCAGAAAGAGTGAAACCCTGCTAGATTTTAAGAAGTGCTGTTTTTGAAAATTATTGCAACAGCCGTAACATAATTTTCTGCGTGACTAATAGATACTCTCAATTGTGTATTATCAGAGAGAAAAGAATGAAGTTTTCCCTGTGTGTTTACCGAAGGCATACCTGAAGGATCATTTTGAATTTCAATATCTTTCCAGCGAAGTCCTTCTTTCCAGCCTGAGGCAAGAGCCTTATATACTGCCTCCTTTGCTGCAAACCGCGCAGCGTAGTGCTGATATTTATTGAACTTCTTATTACAGTAGTTAATTTCTCCTTGAGTAAACACCTTATCAAGAAACTTATCACCGTATCGCTCAATGCTTTTTTTAATCCTGTCAATCTCTATTATGTCTATCCCTAATCCTAATACCATTTTTACTATTTAGTATCTTAGAAAATGCTCGCATCTACTTTTATACCATCAGCTTCAAGCTGGTAGTTTAATATTTTGGTCAATTGTTTTAGAGATTGTATCGATTCAACGATATTATTATAAAGTGAATCATTATATAAAATTTTTCCCAGATTATTTTCGCCGGTTATGGTCTGCTGAGTTAAATAGTTGAGTGCTGTAATCAAAGAATCTGACTTAACTACAACATTATTTAGATTGTTAAGTGCACCTTCAAAATTATTTTTGTTCTCCTGCAAAAATACCTTAGCCCCGGCGGTAATTTCTTTAGTATTCTCCGTAATCTCATTAATATTCTGTTGATTTGCGGTAAGAACCTGTTCGAGCTTTACGGTTACCCGGTTTAAATTGATAACACTGTTTCTTACTTCCTGCATAAAAGCCTTATCATCAAGAAAAGAATTTAAACTTTGTAAAGTATTTGCAGTTTCATTGGCGATAATACTAATTTTGTCCTGCAAATCACCAAATAGAGCTATTACACCCGCAATATCCGTTACATACGTTCCCTGGTGAACATCTTTATAATCCAAATTTTCATCAAGCTTTCCCGGATATATTTCAATTTTTCTTCCACCCATAAGGTCAGTACTTTCAAGAAAAAAGTCAGCATCTTTTTTCAATTGAACATCACTATCGACACTAAGTTTAACAATTACATTTGCTCCTTCAATATAATAATCACTCACGTGTCCTTTCTTTACACCATTTACAGTCACGTTATTCCCAATTTCAAGTCCTGATACATTGTTGAACTTAACTAGAACCTCGCTGTTGGACGAAGAAAAGGTAAAATTTTTTGTCCAGCCTAGCAGCCATATAAAAACTATTAAGCCGAATAGTACTGTTATGCCGACTTTTATTTCAGTTTCCCTTTGATTCTTCATTTAGTTCCTTTTTAACTAACGTAGTTAATTTTGATATTTCATTTTTAGTTATAAGACTATCTTCAATAACTGATTCGAATTCATTTGCAAAACTTTTTTCATTTGTATGTACAACTTCGTCTA
The DNA here is from genome assembly GCA_026193755.1 of Ignavibacteriaceae bacterium. Classification (GTDB taxonomy): domain Bacteria; phylum Bacteroidota; class Ignavibacteria; order Ignavibacteriales; family Ignavibacteriaceae; genus IGN2. The sequence continues at coordinate 1,545 of JAPHUI010000292.1, forward strand.
ATGATTTAATATTATCAACATAATAAACAAGCAAATTTTTAAGAGAATCTTTTTGAGATGAAGCTTGAATGTATTTGAATTCGTTATCCCAGTTATTTATAATTTCATTCAGTACAAGTTCCTTACCGGGTTTAAGAAACCATTCATCGAACTTATTCTCAATTATATAAACAGCCGCAGCAATCAAAATTGTACCAATTATTACGGCATTTAAGAAACAACCTTTCTTCATATCAATTTAAACAACCGAAATTTTTTCAATTTCGATTCTTTTAATTCTTTTTTTCAATACCTCTTTAACAGTCAATTTATAATTATTAAGAGTGAAAGAATACCCTTCCTTAGGTATGGCACCGGCATGACTGATAATTAATCCGGCTATCGTATCATAATCGTTTCCTGGCGGAATTATTTCCACGCCCATTGCTTCGTTGATTTCAGAGATTGATAGTCTCCCCAGAACATTAAACTTTTCGGAAGATAAAATTTTTATTGCGTTTTCCTCCTGATCATGTTCATCCCATATTTCACCAATAATTTCCTCGATAATATCTTCAAGTGTTATCAAACCAGAAGTTCCACCAAATTCATCAACTACAATAGCAACATGAACCTTTTTTTGTTGAAATTCCTGAAGCATTTCACTTATTTTTTTTCTTTCAGGAACAAAGAGAACTTCCCTTCCTATTGTTGCAAGAGTTTCTTCCTTCTGAAATGTCTTACCTTGTAAAAATGGTAACAGGTCTTTCGCATGTACTATTCCTGTAATTTTGTCTAAATTGTCTCTAATTATCGGAAATCTGCTGTGTCCGCTTTTGTTTATTATTTCAATTAAATCTTTACTTTCAATATCATAAGGAATAGCAACTATATCAACTCGAGGTGTCATCACTTCAACAACGAGCACTGATTTGAATTCTACAAAACTCGATATTATTTCCTGCTCTTCTTCTTCTAAAGTACCTCTTTCGTGACCTAACTCTGCAAGATCTGAAATTTCTTTTTCTGTAATTGCAGTTTTTGATTTATCAATTTTTAGTTTCGAAAATGTAAGTCTTATAAGTTCAGTAATTGTTTCAGAAACAGGAAAAATTACTATACTAAAAAGGTACATTGGTATGACTATGATTCGGGTAGTTAATTGAGGATGCCTGGAAGCAAAAACTTTTGGAATCAGTTCACCGAATAGCAAAATAATTATTGTAATCAGAATAATTTGTGCTATTAATATTATATCAACTTTTATTTGGTAAAGTGCAGCAAACTCCAGAGCTAATGAAACTGATACGATTGATGCAGCTACATTTGCTAAAGTGTTTCCAACAAGTATAGTTATAAGAAGTCTTCTCGGGAAAGCTATAAGATTACTTGCATAGCGTAAAACAAGTCTGGAGGATTTAAAGTCTTCATTCAGGTTTTTTTTCTTTAAAGAGAAAAATGCGACTTCGGATCCTGAGAAAAAAGCAGAAAGCAATAATAATGCTGCAAGAGTGAAAACTTTATCTAACCAGTCAAACTCCAAGAATATTTAAGCCCTCTGATATAAGAAATAAATACTAAAAAGGCAGATCATCATTTTCACTAACTGTACCGGGTTGAACAGATTCTTCTTCATCAGTACCAGCACTTTCTGTTGAAGGCTCCAATAGGATTAATCGTTCGGAAACTACGTCAGTACTAAATCGTTTATTTCCATCTTTATCTGTATAATCCCTTTTCGTTAATCTACCCTCGACATAAATTTTCTTTCCTTTTTTCAAATTTTCTTTGAAGTAATCGGAAAGATTAAAAGAAACTATATTATGCCAGGTAGTTTCATTAACCCAATCGCCGTTTTTACCCTTATAACGATAATCAGTAGCTATTGAATAGTTAGTAACCGAAACATTATTTGTTGTAAAACGGGTTTCAGCATCTCGACCAAGGCGACCTATGAGCATAATTTTATTCAAAGAAAAAGCCATTTTGCACTCTCCAACTTAATTTTTTGTTGAAATTTATCAAAAAATAACTAATTAAACTTAAAGAAAAAATTCAGGTGATTTTTATAAATTCAAAAAACGTTCTGTTTCAGAATAATAATAATAACACTCAAAGGAACTTTAAATCCTTAATAAAAGTGCGAAAAGATACCAAAGCTTTTATCAAAGTACGTCTCATAACAGATTTTATTTTCAAATAGTTACAGTAATATCTTCAATTTTTTTATGCAAAAATTACTGAAACTAAGATTTTTTCTAACCAGCTTGGAAAAAATTACCGGTGCCTTCATGGCACTTAATATGGACATATTTGGACAATAATTTTCGCTTAATTAATTGGAAGAGAACTATAAATGAATACCGGACAAATGATAATGTCAATGGGGGCAATGATTTTGCTTTCAACAATTGTGTTAAGAGTAAATACACTTAACCTCACAAATGAGTCAATCAGAGACGATGCACAGTACGGTGTTTTAGCAACCTCTATTGCAAGTTCAATTATTGAAGAAGCTCAGAGCAAAGCATTTGACGAAAATACGGATACAAATTCGGTATCTTCTTTAACAAAATTATCAGATGTTTTGGGTCCAGAATCTGGTGAAACAGAAGCTACATTTAACGATTTTGATGATTATAATGGTTTTACAAAAAGAGACAGTTCTATGCCCTCAGCTGTATTTAATATTTATTGTGAGGTAGTATATGTAGATCCAACTGATTTGGGAGGTTTTTCTACAAGTCGTACCTGGAATAAAAAAATTAATGTTATGATCACCAGTCCATTTGCAACAGATACTTTAATCCTAAAAACTTCGTCAATATTTAGTTACTGGTATTTTAGATAGGAGATAAAAATGGGAGTAAATGTTATCTTAGATATTCTCGGCTCTTTAATTATTGCAAGTATACTTATGCTTTCAATCTTTCGAGCTAGTAATTCTTCCACTGAAGATCTATACAGGGGGTCCGGAAATTTAGTTGCACAAACTAACTTAGCTACTGTGGTAATGATACTGGAAACCGATCTCAGAAGAGTCGGTTATTGTGCTGACTGGCAGCAAATTCCAGTTCCAACGGAAGCAATACTTTACGCAGATTCTTGCAGTATTAGATATTTAACAGATGTTGATAACAATGGAATAATCGATACAATGTTCTACTATATAGATTATCAAACAGATATTCCAGAAACACCAAATCCAAGAGACAGATTTTTATATAGAGTTGTAAATAACGAAGCACCGGTGGGTGTAAATCTCGGAATAACTAAGTTTAATCTTGAATATTTCAATGCGCTAGGTACTGAGCTTTCTTTTCCAATTGCAGATCCCAGAGAAATTTATACAATGCAGATTGATTTAACAGTAGAAGACGTAGCTGCTTACGATGAAAAGTATCAGACAATTTTCTGGAGACAAATCAGAATGGCATCGAGAAATCTTTATAACCGGTAAGGAGGATTTATAAATGGGAAAAACGTCACTTTTATTAGTTTTATCATTTAGTTTACTTTATATGCTACTGGGTAATAATTCAAGCAGAATGGCAACGCAAACAGTTGAAAATATGGCTGATTATAATGCTAGAACTAACGCACATAATATTGCTGTAAGTGGAACAAATCTTGCCTGCAACCAAATATTTTTAAATGGTTCCTGGGATGACGGATATTCAAATGCATTATTCAACAATGGAGACTTTAGTGCCAGTGTTAAGGTGCTTGATCCCTGGAGAAACATAAGAAAATTAACAACGGTAGCTAACTATGGTGGAGTAAATAGTACTATTGAAGTAATTTTTATACCTAGTAGTTTTTCAAAATTTGCCTATTTATCAATTAATGACCCTACAAATCTTTATTGGTCAAACAAAGATACTATCTGGGGTCCCTTTCACTCCGAAGGAAATATAAATGCTTACAGACATCCGGTGTTTTATGGAAAAGCAACAACCAAAGGTAGTGTTAAATATTACCAGAGTGAAGATTTAGATGCACCTAAATTTTATGGTGGATTTGAATCCGGAGTCAGTTTAACATTTCCATCAAACGGCTTGGACAACTTAAAATCACTTGCAATCGATGATGGACATGTATTTTCTGGTAAAGATACTGTTTATGTAACTTTTGCTGGTGATAGTTTAAAATATAGATCTAAATATAGTGACAAAGATACAACTGTTTTGACTTCTTCCTTAGCTCCAAACGGAGTAATCTATGCGGACAATGCAATTCTCAGATTAAAAGGAGTTGTTGAAGGGCAATTGACTGTGGCTTGTGGCGGAAATTCACCAAAAGGTAATATATATCTGGATGATAATATAACATACCAATCTGATCCAAGAATAAATCCTGATTCTAAGGATCTATTAGGCATTGTATCAAAGAATAATGTTTTAATCACAAATAATATCGCCAATCAATCCAGTATAGATATTGATGCTTCAATCTATTGCGAAAATGGAGGATTTGGAGCAGGATGGCCAGAATTTACAAAACCTAATGGTAATATTAATTTGTATGGTGGAATTCAAAATTACAGCCGGGTTCAAATCGGTATTATCAAGGGTACCGAAATCTGGGGTTTTAATAGAAGATACAAATACGATCCCAGGCTTATGATTGCTTCACCGCCTGGATACCCAGGCACAGGACAGTTAGAAATTGTATCTTGGTTTGAATAATAACGCTTACCAATCCCTCTTTACTTAGTTGTCTGATTGCTGTCTAAATTGTGAGGGATTAGACAAACAAAGGTTAAGCTTTCAAGGCTTAACCTTTTTTTATGTTATTTATTTTTTACAGTTGTAGTCACAATCCAGGCATCTTTGTATTCCTCGTAGTTTAGTAGTTCTCTTCTGTAAGTTTCAGCCTTTTTTTTATCATTATAATATGGATATATCTGAACCACGTACAACTTTTTATTTTCGTTATACTCGACTTTAATATCCTTCTCTAGCTTCACTCTGCTGAATTCCGAAAACTCTTTTGCTCTTTCTAAAGTTGAAAAGGCAGCAATCTGAATAATGTAAATCGTATCCGGAGATTTTGCTGGAGTTTCGAAAGTGTAAATATTTTCGGGAGGAACTTTATCAAAAACGTAAGTACTATCGATAATTTTCTTCTTAGTTTTTATTTCATTTGATGATGAAGAACAGGATGTAAAGATACAAGTAGCAATACTAAATATTAATATTTCCCAACAACTTATTTTCATTTAACCTTTTAAAATAAAAAAGGGATGGTTTCCCATCCCTACTAAATTAAAATATTACTCTATCAAGCGCACCGTAAGGAATTTGTGGAATACCATATTTACCCATAGGAACAGTTCCTTCAAATATTAGGCTTCCTGGAAGTGTAGCTACATCAATAAATGGAATAGATGCTCCATATTTGTTATTGATTGTCTCTATAAATGCATTTGCAACAATTCCATAACCTTGTGTAGTTGGGTGCACTCCGTCAAGTGAATAAGTATTTCCAGTAATAAAATCAGAAGAAAATGTTATTCCATTCATCACAATTCCACTGGGTTCACCAATAGCATTAAGTATACTATAGATATCTACGACTGCTAATCCCCTCGAAGTTGCTTCAGCATTAATAATACCATTATATGCTGCTACAATTTGATCTACAATTGCCATTTCAGTTGGATCAAGAATCAAATTATTTGGCCAGGGATTTTCTGCAGTTAACCCAAATGGAAAAGCCGTGTTTACACCCGCAGGAACTGGAATTCCGTTTAGTGTATAATAAGCACCGGTAACATCTCCAATTAGAGATGCAGCAGACGAACCGGTTAACAGAATAAGAACGTTTAGACTAAAAAGATCATCTACTGTTGCTTGACCAATTCCACTAGTAGTCTGATAAACCATACCTGGTAATTGATTCTGCTGGAGACTGAATCCAATTCCAGGACCAACCGTTTTAAAGAATGGAATATTTTTAACATCCGGAATATTCGCCATTACCACTTGTGCACCTACAGCTTGTAGATTGTCCAGAATAGTCTTATAATTAGCTGCAAATTGTTGTACATCTGTAATTGGAAATAGACCACCACGAGTAGCAAAAGCTAAAATATCATTATTTCCTATCCATAAAGTAACAAATGTTGGCTGCTGAGCAATTGCAAGTTCCAACTGAGTTCCTAATCCTCTAAGAACAGCATTAAAGAGAGGATTTGGTACTCCAAAATTAGCAGTGTAGCAACTATTTGCATCTCTGGCATTTAAAACATCCGTCAGAAAAGCTCCCTTTACACCAAGGTTATTGTAGGGTGCAGGATAAGTTAAATTAGTTGGAACACCTTGATTTGAATTTGCTACTATATCTGCTGAACCGTTTACCAAATCAATTGACCTAATTTCTAATCTACCTCCGGTTCCGGGATCACTAAAAGTAGCCTGCTCATAGTTTGTACCCACTTGGTTTGCTATTAATTTTCCAAACGAATACATCTGGCTTGCTTCAAATACTGAAGACGATTGTTCAGCCATAGTTAAACTATTCCCGATTGAAACAAATCTGGTGAAATCTGCACTACCAGTATTTACGGCAGGCGCAGTTAATTCATTGTACTCGTCGCAAGAAGTTGAAAGGAGAACAATACTTGCCGTTATTAAAATTAAACTTAATATCTTTTTCATATTATTGCTCCTCTCCTTAATTAAATTTATAATAAAAACTGAATGAGAACAAATTGGCATAGGAGTTATAAGTACCGTTAAATCTGGATGCCGAACCCTCATTGCCTTCATCGTATGGAGTATAAATTTCTCGTGAGTTTGTTACAGTTAGTTCAGCTGATCTTATGAACAAATAAGAACCGCATATTCCTAAATTATCAGTAATCATTGCATCTGCACCAATACTAAAACCCAGCCTGTCAGCGTCAGGCAGCGATGGACTTAAGTATTCAGGTTTTACTGGTATTTTATCAAAATAAACACCACCTAGAAAAGACAATTGATTGTTAAGAAAGTATTCCGCTCCAAATCTGATCGCATAAGTGTCTTCATAATCTCTGGGACGTGAAATATCTTCGTAAGCTGGATCTTCAAAATCAACTGCGAGTTTATCATAGCTT
>JAPHUI010000010.1 GCA_026193755.1 Ignavibacteriaceae bacterium
AAGTACAACTAATTGGCCTTGACGCAAATATTTTGCTATTGTCTTTGAAGTGTTCTCAACATAAGACATATCCGGTTCTCGATGTTCTGTAAGTGGTGTAGGTACGCAAATTATAATTGCATTAACCTCTTTGAGTCTTGAAAAATCCGAAGTAGCTTTAAGGTAACCTGAGTTTACCGCTTCTTTTATTTTGTCTTCACTTATATGTTTTAAATATCCCTTACTCTTGTTCAGGAAAGAAATTTTCATCTCATCTAAATCAAATCCTAATACATTAAATTTCTTTTTAGCGAATGCTAACCCTAGAGGCAGCCCGACATAACCCATGCCGACTATTCCAACGACCGCTGACTTATTCTTTATCTTTTCAAGAAGTTTCATATTGTTTTCCAGTAGTTAAAGTTAAGAAATGTTTTATTAGAATTATCTAAATCTATGCCAATTTCATTGTATTTGCTAATTTTGGCAGATTAAAAACTTACTGTTGGAATATTCTTTGAATATTAAAACCTCCCATAAATTGTAGCTTGATTTATCAGATTAATCTTCTAATCATTGCCAGCAAATTTTTTTCGGATTCAAAATTAAATAAGGAGGATCTATGCGCTCAAAAAAAGTTTTTGTATTAATTGCACTATCAACAATTGCTTCTTTATTGATTGCGGCAGTTAATAATTTTTCTTTACAAATGAAAATTGAAAACTTTTCACTAAAAGATTATAATGGAAAAGAGCATTCCCTCTCAGATTACAAAGATTCCAAGGCAATTGTTATAATTTTTATTGCAACTGAGTGCCCCATATCAAATGCTTATAATGCACGGATGGAAAATATTTACAAAAATTATAGTCAAAAGAATATTGCTTTTATTGGAATAAATTCAAATAAAGAAGAATCAGTAAGCAGAATTAAAGAGCACGCAGAAGAAAAGGGCCTGACTTTTACGATATTAAAAGATGAAAAAAACATCATAGCAGACAAGTTTGAAGCTTCGTTTACTCCCGAAGCCTATATACTTAATAATAATTTTGAGATTCTTTATCACGGGAGAATAGACAATTCAAAAAATCAATCAGAAGTTGTAAGTAAAGATTTAGAAAATGCACTTAATGCGATTTTAGCGGACAAGGAAGTTTCTAAAAAAGAGACTAAAGCTTTCGGCTGCACAATAAAAAGAATTTAAGGTTGATGCATGAAATTGTATTTTTTTCTTCTTCTTTTTGCATTGTTTTATTTTATTAGTTCTCAGAACTATGTTTTCGCACAAAATAATAAAGACATTACTGTAAAAATCATAAATACAGATGATCTTAGTGCAATAATTAATAATAGTGATCTTCCTCTATTAATTAATGTATGGGCTACCTGGTGCACGCCATGTCGTGAAGAATTTCCTGACCTGGTAAAAATAGGAAGAAGCTATGGAGATAAAGTACGCGTGGTAGGGATTAGCGTTGATGATTCAGACGTGTTGAACTCAAAGGTTATTCCTTTCATAAAAAACCAGAAAGCTGACTTTGAAATTTATCTCCTTAAAGTTGTTGAATCGGAAGATTTTATAAATCTTCTAAACAAAAAATGGAGTGGGGCGATACCCGCAACTTTTATTTATGATAAAGACGGAAATCAGAAAGAAATGCTGATTGGCAAGCAAAGCTACGAATCATTTGAAGAAGCCATAAAAAAAGTGATCGAATGAGATCACTTTTCTTTTTTTAGTTTGAATGACCTTACTATAAAAACTATACCTGCGATCACAAATGGAATGCTAAGTAGTTGACCCATATTTAAAGCCATTCCAGCTTCAAATGCTGATTGATCCTCTTTCAGGAATTCTACAAAAAATCTGAATGTAAAAACAAGTACAAGAAATAGACCGAAGAGTAATCCACTTTTATTTTTTTCAAATCCTTTTGCATAAATAAACAGTAATATCAGAAAGATCATTAAATAAGCTATCGATTCGTAAAGTTGTGTGGGGTGTCTTGGAACATTATCAATGGAAGTAAAAATAAATGCCCATGCTACATTGGCAGGTTTCCCGATTATTTCCGAGTTAAATAGGTTCCCAAGCCGGATGAAAGAACCAGCAAGTGCAACGACTATTACAATCCTGTCCAGTGTCCAGAGCATAGTATAATTTTTTTTCTTTTTGGAAAACAGGTATAAACTGATTAAAATACCTATAGCAGCACCGTGACTT
>JAPHUI010000124.1 GCA_026193755.1 Ignavibacteriaceae bacterium
ATTTTAACAACATTTAACCTATAGAATAAATCATCCCTGAACTTTTCCTTTTTTATAAGATTAATCAAATCTTCTTTTGTTGCAGCAATTACTCTAACATTTGCTTTAACAGGTGCGGTAGCCCCTAATGGCTCGAATTCTTTTCCCTGTAAAACTCTGAGCAGTTTAACCTGTGTTGACAGAGGTAAACTCTCCACTTCATCTAAAAAAATTGAACCGCCTTTTGCAAGAGCAAAGCGACCGGGTTTATCTTTTTTTGCATCTGTAAAAGCACCCTTTACGTATCCAAATAGTTCAGACTCTAGCAGTGTGTCAGGTAAAGCACCGCAATTAACTGCAATAAACGGCTGCTTCTTTCTATTACTTAAGCTATGAATTGCTCGTGCAAATAATTCTTTGCCGGATCCGCTTGGTCCTTGAATTAGAACTGTGCTGTCACTTTGTGAAATAATTGGAAGCGTATCAAATACTTTAAGTATCAGTTGATTTTTGGAAACAATATCTTCGTATGTATAGCTCTTATTAATTTCCTTTTTTAATTCTTCTATCTGGGTTAAATCCCTGAATGTTTCAACTCCGCCGATAAATTTTCCATTCTCATCTGTTAAGGGTGAAGTACTGATACTAACATATAATTCTCTTCCATCTTCTCTTAAAATGTTCACTCGTCTGTCTACAACGTTTTTACCAGTTTCAAGTGAGCATTTAAGAGCACAGGACTTTTCACAAATATTTGATCGTAACACTTCAAAACAATATTCGCCTATTGCTTGTTCTCGTGATAAACCAGTAATCTTCTCAGCTGCTTTGTTGATATAAGTGATCACCATATTTTCATCAACTGTAAATACTCCATCTGTAATACTATCAAGTATTATATCCGTATGTTTTATTTCAAATCTTTTTTTCGGCTCTTTTCTTTTATTCATTAGTGTTCGACTTCTTTTAAGTTGCATTACAAATATAATTAAAACGATAAAATGTTGCACATTTGCAACTTTATAGGGTCCCATTATCTAAATAAATGCTCAATTTTAATTAAGAATCAAACATTCGGTGATTGACTAAGTTTTAGATATTTAGTTTTGTGAATAATAGAGAGAGAGGAATCGAATGTAAATTTCAACGTAAGCACCGCCACATCTCATATAAAAAGAAAATTCGAATAGCAATTGAGGAGAGACCTAATTTAATCTGTTGCTGCAGAAGAAGTATTTAAAATATTTACAGCAAACTAACTAATAATTAGTTACTCTTCTTTAGTTTATCCTTAAAGACTTTCTCAAATTTCTCTACTTTAGGAGTAATGACAAATGAGCAATAAGGCTGGGCAGGATTATTATCATAATAATTTTGGTGATATTTTTCTGCAGGATAGAAATTAGTAAACGGTGTTATCTCCGTTACAATTGGTTTATCCCACGCTCCAGATTTGTTTAATTCTTCTTTGTACTTTTCTGCAAGTCGTTTTTGTTCTTCATTATGGTACAAGATAACAGATCTATATTGTGCGCCAACATCATTGCCCTGACGATTTATAGTTGTGGGATCATGAGTTTTCCAGAATACTTCCAGCAACTCATCGTATGTAATTACTTTGGGATCATAAGTTATTTGTGTTACTTCAGCATGTCCTGTTGATCCAGAACAGACCTGTTCATAGGTGGGATTGTCAGTTTGTCCTCCGGCGTAACCCGAAACAACCGAATTAACGCCATTTAGTCTTTCAAATACAGCTTCTGTACACCAGAAGCATCCTGATCCGAATGTAGCTTTTTCCAGATTTTCCATTTGTTGATTAGCTCCTTTATCGCTCTCAATTTCTGATTGGGCTTTTGTTGATTCGTTTTTGCATCCCCATATTACTACTAACGATACCGCCAGAATTAATAATGTACTCTTCATATCTATACCAAATTAAACATCTGATTAATACTTAAAGCAAGATTAAAGTTTATTTGCTTTTTTTCAAGATAAATGCTTGTGAACTATTATGCTTTTTGAATAATGAATAGGTATTTTTATTGGGAAAATATTCAATAGATAATACTCTGTGAATAAGAATAATAAAAAGATATTCTTTGCTTCTTTACTATTACTGATTTTAATCTATACCTCATTCTATTTTTCAGGCAAGTCAATTCAGAACTACTCTTTTTCATTCATTTTATCTTCACTGATATATCTGGTTGCTGTTATAGTATTAATCAAAACGGATTTATCAAAAGCTCAGATAATTTCTGTTTTGCTGATATTTTTTTCAATCAAAACACTTTTTATTTCAATTGAACCAATCGGCTCGGATGATTACTACAGATATTTATGGGATGGCAAGGTCCAGGCAAGCGGAATAAACCCTTTTCAATATGCACCAGAAGATCTCAATTTAAGTTTTTTGCACTCTGATTTATTACCAGAAAAGGTAAGATATCCTCAGATTCGAACAATTTATTTTCCCGTTTCTCAATTTTTATTTACACTCGCTTACAGGATCTCAGGTGAGAACGCGATAGGATTAAAAATCATTTTATTCCTTGCAGAGCTGCTGATACTAATCAGTCTGTATTATTTGTTAAAGCATTTTTTAATTGATTTAAAATACATTCTTATTTATGCTATTATTCCGCTTGTATTTTTTCAATTCTTTATAGATGCACATATTGATCTCGTAGGGACAGCACTTTTGCTTATCTCGGTGTGTCTGTATTTCTACAATAAGAAATTTTTAAGTTACATCCTGCTGGGGCTTTCAATCTCTGTTAAACCAATCGGGTTGCTTTTAATTCCGTTTCTTTTTCGGAATGAACTAAAGAATAAAGAAAAATTAAAATCTGTTTTTATCCCGATAATTGTTTTTATTATCACGTTCCTACCGTACGTTTTTACAGCAACTCCTCTTGACACATTAATTAATTTTACTACTAACTGGACCTTCAATGGGATGGTTTATAACGTTATTAATATATTTTTCTCTGACAATTTAATTGTCAGAATATTGTGTGGGATGTTATTTCTGCTTGTGTTTATTTTTCTTTTAACAACTAATATTGACTTCTTAAAGAAAGTATTTCTGTTATTGTTTTTATTGATGCTATTCTCTCCGGTGGTTCATCCCTGGTATTTAATATGGTTCGCAGTTTTTCTGCCGGTTATAAAAAGTTACTCCGGAATTTATTTTGTTAGTGCAATTAGCCTTACTTCTATAACGGTTGTTACATTTCAAACAATAGGTGTTTGGCAAGAAAGTCCGCTGATACTTGTTGTGGAATATCTGCCGCTGACATTGATATTCTTATATGAGCTTTTGAAAGAAAGATTCTGGAGTAAAACAACAGCTAATCTTTGAACAAGCTAATAAAAATCAGCCAGAGTATCTTCGTAGAAGCTTTTATTGTTCCTTTAAATGTTCCAGTGACTTTCGACTGCCCAATTCTTTTTCTATAACTAACCGGAACTTCTATTGTTTTTAGTTTCTGTTTTGCTGCTTTTATTTGCATTTCCACTGTCCACCCGAAATTTCTATCCTTCATATTTAGTTTTATTAATGAGGAATACTTAATCGCGCGGAAGGGTCCCAGATCAGTAAATTTATATTTCCAGAAAAGATTAATCAGAAATGAAGAAAGCCAGTTGCCGAATATTGCCTGCGGCAGCATTGCTCCTTTTCCTTTTTTGCCAATAATACGCGACCCAATTACAAGATCATAATCATCTTTTACAATTGGCTCAACGACAAGATTCATTTCTTCTGGATAGTCGCTGTAATCACCATCAAGAAAAACAACGATGTCAAATTTTTCATCTTTTATTTTCTCCATAGCTTTAAGACAAGCAGCGCCATATCCTTTCTCATCTTCGTTTACAACAGTAGCACCTGTTTTTTTTGCAACCTCATATGTGTTATCCGTTGAGCCATTGTTTGCAACTATTATTTCATCAACAAAATCCGGAATATCGTATAAGACAAGTGGGAGAGACTCTTCTTCATTATAGGCAGGAATTATAACAACTATTTGATTGTCATCAATCATTCGGAAATGGCTCCGCCGCAACTGCTGCCAGATCCTGCAGTACAGCCGAAACAGTGTGAGTCGAAAATAATATCGCGTTTGACCAATTTTTGAAAATCAAAATTAAAAACAGTCATTGGTTTATTTGTAAAGACCTGCATATCAAGCATCTGGTTAAAATCGCAATCATATATTTTACCGTCATAAGAAACACTTAAAAGCGAGCGGCACATTACTCCATCAGCAGCAACAGGGTTAAAAGCGTTAATTAATTTTTCCATATAGTCTTCATAAGTGCCCTGTCGTTCTAATTGCTCCTTAAAGCGATGAATGGGCATATTTGTAATAGTATAGAGATTATTAAATTTGATTTGAAAATTCTTCCACAATTCTTTTTTAAAATCTTTTTCAAGTGATTCCTGAGATGCGGGGAGAAATGCTCCAACCGGATTATAAACTAAATCGAGAATGAGATTACTTTCTTCATTACCGTAACCAACTTCATTCAACATTCGCAACGAATCAACACTTTTCTGGAAAACACCTTTTCCCCTTTGCTTGTCTGTAAAATATTCCTGGTAATAAGGAAGCGATGAGATTACTTCAACTTCGTTCTCCGCATAAAATTTTGGTAAATAGGATTTTGATTCGCCCGTCAACGGGTCGCCATCAAGAATTACTGTTAAATTATGACGAACCATTACATGCTTGCCGAGCTTTTTTGCTTCAAGTACAAAATAATCGAAATAAGGATTAAGCTCAGGTGCACCACCAGTAATATCGAGGGTATTAATTTGGGAATTGTCTTTTAGGATCTCCAGGCATTTATCTACGGTTACCTTGTTCATCTGCTCCGTTCTTTTAGGCGACGCGTCAACATGACAATGCAAACAAGCCTGGTTACATTTAAGTGTTACATTTACCTGAAGAGTATCAATTGAAAGAGGTGGTAAATCAATATTGTTTTCTCGTAACTTTTTGTTAAAATCATATTTGTTATTAGATACTAAATGAAGTGCAGATTCTGCCATAAGGTTCCTTTAACTTTTACTGTTTGATTTTATGCGCCACTTTTCTCTAAGTTGTTTAGCATTTGCACGCCGTGCACTAAAGTCATTCCAGCAGCCATGGAAGCTGCAACGTGAATTGCTTCTGTCATCTGATCGGGATTAGCACCAGCTTCAAGACTTGCTGTTGTATAAGCATCGATGCAGTATGGACATTGCTTAAAATGTGAAATTGCAAGTGCGATTAATGCTTTCTCTCTTTTTGATAAAGCTCCATCTGTGTTTGTGGCTTCTCCATAGTAATCAAAAAACTTATTCATTAATTCTGGTTTGAACTTGCCAACTTCTGCAAAGCGATTAAGATCTTTAGACTCGTAATAGTTCATTTCTTATTCCTTTATTTTATTTCGTTAAGATTCCAATCATAATTTTTATATAATATTTCCCATTCGTCAATGTTTTGATTTATATCCTCTCTAATATCAGCAGGAAGAAACTCGGCAATATACCTGAGAACATCTTTGTTAGATTCACCAAAGTCTTTATCAAACCAATTAAATATTTCCGATATGTTTGCTTTTTTATTCTTTAAATCAAAATCATTCCTGGTTTTATCATTTAAAAATGTTTTTGTTTGTCGCTCTAATTGTTTTTCAAGGGTATTTGATTCAAATGCTTCATTTAAAAGTTCCGGGCAGCTGATTGACGCACATACAATAGCAAAATGTATTCTGGGCTCATTCATTTTCCGTAATATTTTATGTTCGATATCATTCAGAGAATATTTTTTATTGTTGATCGAAATAAAGTCCTCGTCCCAGACTGATTTTTCTCCAAATTTAATATCATTAATGCTTTTTACAGGATAATAATCCAGGATAGCTTTTATCGTGAAAGCATTATAGGTATTTATCCAGAATGCGAGTTCCTCTTTCTCTGAAAGCTTGGATGGGTCTGTATTAGATAATTGATTTAAGTATGTTTCAAAATCCTGGTCTTGTGCCAATGCTTTATAATTGACTAATCCATCCGTCACATATTTCTGAAGAATATCCGTAAAAATTTTATGTGTTTGCCCATTAATAGTCACTACTCCCAAGAGCAAGAGTATCAACGCAACAAGATTAAAAACTTTCATAAGTTAAATTCTATTATTTCATTTTAAAGATTGCTAAGATTTTGCTTTTTTAATAAACTTAAAATTTTGTTCTTAAGTTCCATGTTACCAGCCTGCAATAACCAGTTGTCCAATTCATTTTTTGTGTCTATGTCTCGAAGCATTTGCAATTCTTTGATTTTAAGATTCAATACATTTGCTTTTTGGACTGTAGAACTAAAAACTGTATTAGAACTCCATTCAATGTCTTCAAATAAACCACTGTGGACCTTTTTCATCCCAAGAAGATAATATCCACCGTCGTGAGAAGGACCTATCACTAAATTGTTTTTGTTCAATGAATAAATTGCTCCTAGAATAATTTCTTTCGATAAATCCGGGATATCTGTTCCAACAATTATTGCTTGTCGATTCTGTTGATTAAAGACAAACTCAAAGGCATTAAACATCCTTTCACCAAGATCATCTCCCACCTGATGGTAATAAAAAAAATTATTATTTGTCCACTCAATTATTTTTTCTTTGTCCTTCTCTTCAGAATAATAAATGTACCTGTTGAAATTTTTAAGGGAACTAATTTCACTAAAAATTCTCTCTGCGCAGAGCTTGTAAACACTGCCGGCAATTTCATTGCTGGTTCCCTCGGCAAGTCTTGTTTTTACTTTTCCTGCTTCCGGATATCTAACAAAAACAATTAATGCGTTACCTGATTTATTATTTTCTGATTCTTTTTTTTGATTTGTTGACAATTGAATTTCAACCCCTGTGAGAGTAATAATTTAATATATAAATATACTTCCTGGTAATTTGAAACTATAACCCGGATTTCCAATCCTTTTTGTTCAAAACTGGAAATGAAATATTTTTATATAAAACATTTTCTGTATCGATTTTAGGTAAAGTTCCAAAAGTTAAAACTTCTGTCGGACAGTTCACGACACAGGCTGAACATCTTACACATTCAACATCATTCATTGGAATTCCTTTATTCGCATAGTTCATAACATCTATTCCCATGTGACAAACTTTCGTACAGATATTGCAGGATATACATTTCTTTTTATCAGAAAAAATTCTGTAATGTGAAAAACGATTTACTATATGCATCCATGCAGCCAATGGACAACCAAAACGGCACCAGACTCTCCCGCTTAAAAAGAAATAAACACCTAAGCCTAAAACTCCAGCGAATATAACATCAACACCTATGTAATAAAATTTTTGGAAGAAATCGGTAGTGTAGGAAACATTCTTATTAATTAATGGTATGTTGATATTATATAGAATCGAGAGAAGCTTTAATGCTGTTATGATAAAAGCTATTAACAAAGCCCACTGCCCAAAATTTTCCCATTTCTTTGCTTTTGGTCCGTGAGGAGCGAGAGTTCTGTATTCATCACCGAGAGTTTCGGCAAGTGCACCGCAGGAACAGATCCATCCGCAGTAAGCCCCTTTGCCCCAGCGGTAAACAATGTAAGGAATGACGACAAAGGTTTGAATAAAACTAAAAAACAGCCAGAAGGATGTAATATTACCATTATAAAGATTACTGAAATTTAATGGCCAGGCTAAAATAAAACCGTACGATCTCCAGTAGCTTTCACCGGGAAAAACTTGGGTAAGCATAAAGCCATCCTTACCTCCCAACGCACCGATACTGCCAAGAAATGGAAATACAAATTCGGGTAAAATAAATAATGGCAATGCTTGGATTAATATTAATGTCCAGGTTTGATATTTGATATAACGGGTTGGTTTCATTTTCATTCTTCGCAATCCGAAAATGAAAATAGTTAAAGAATATAACCCGGTATACCAAAACGATTGCGACTTCCCCAGCAATTCAAATCCAAAGTATCTTCCGCCAAAAAATATTACAGTAAAAAAGACTGCGACAGAAATGAAGTAAAAATATTTAAATGTTTGCCAGTCAGGTTTTATTTGTGGGATATAATCTCTGAGAAACTTATAAAGCAGATAAATGCCCAGTAAAACCGCTGCAGTTAAAGCAATATAAGCAACCCCAGCATTGATGTATTTAGTGACGTTCCATATTCTTGTTGAATCCAAAAAAAGAGTTGAAAGTATAATTGAGGGAAGCGCGAAAAATTTAAACCAGAACTCTGCTGTAAACAGTTTTGAAAAAATTGTTCCCCAGGAATCCAGTTTGCCAAAAAAACTTCCGTAAAAATCAGCGCTGCTTTTACCAAAATAAATCACGCAGGAAACCAGCAGAAGCAAAGCAAGCTGAAGTTTAGCTGTAAGCGAAAGTTCTCCTTCCATTTGAATTTTAGATCTTTTAAAGAAATCCAGAGGAAGCTCTTTGCCGATCATAGTAAAGATCATGGAGTTATCAATTATAATTTCATTCTTATCCTTGCCGATAAGAATTACTTTATCTTCCTTAATTTCTTTAATATCCGATTTCATCATCAGTTTAAGTTTGTCATCTCTAACAAGCTTATTAAGCTTTTCAATATTGCCTTCCTTTGGGCGGGAGAAGGTCGGTTTGCGATAAGATATAGTTGTTGATTTTGCATGTTCTGCAACTGCAATTGCTGTTTCCAAAGCTGTGTCGCCACCTCCAACAATTAAAACATCGTGTCCTTTTGCATCAACTGGATCAAATAATCTATTAAAAACTTTAGGGAGATTTTCACCAGGGACTTTAAGCATTCTTGAGTTACCTGATTTTCCAATACCAAGAATAACCCGAAGGGCTTTGTATTTTTGTTTTTTTGTAACAAGCTCAAAATGATCACCCACTTTATTAATGGTCTCTACCATTACGCCTTCTTCTAATGGAAGATTTTTATCTTTAATTTGTGAGTAAAGTTCCTCTAATAAAGATTCTTTTGTGCCTTCATTAATAACCAACTCTGCTTGCTGCTTGTAATCTACCGGTTCAGCATAGATGGGCTTGCCCTTAGGAAAGTTTATAATTGTGTTGTACTTCTGAGATGATTCAAGGATTTTAAAATTGAGATTCTGTTTCTGTGCCTCCAAACCGGCTGATATTCCCGCAGGGCCAGCACCAATAATGATAAGATCATAAATATCCTTTTGTAATTTTGATGACTTTAACTTTTTAAAATCATCAGTGTTAATTACGCGTCGAACAACTTTCCGTCCATTTTCTGCGGCGAGTTTAAGAAGTGGAATTCCCGTAAGATCACCAGTAACAAAAATTCCTTTAACAGACGTCTCTCCATTCTCACTTATCTTAGGATATCTTTCAACTTCACCAGTGGGAACATCTTTCTGCAGCCAGTTGAAATATTTCCTGAGAATGCTCATATTAAGAAATTTCGGAAATTTAAGGATTGTATATTCAGCAATAGTAACAAACAAATAGCCGCTGGTTTTACCCGTGAATATATAGATAATAAGGAAAATAAGTCATCACAAATCTATATCAATAATAAATCGAAAATAGATAATAGTAGTTATATGTGATTAATTTTTATAAAGCCAATACTAAACACTATTTACTTTGGGGGATTTAGCTTGACCCTTTAATTTCTATTCACGTAATTTCGGTGTGAAAACAATTGACAGCAGCATCAAAGTTTTGCTAAAACCTTCCTCAAAATTAAATGTTATTAACTTCAAACAATCCTTGTATCTTATTAACAAATAACATATTATGTATCTGCCCCGATTAAAATTTGTGTGTCATTTCAAAAAACATAAAGCGGGATTGTCAATCAAAATCTAATTTCGAGTGTTTTGGGGCAGTAATTTAAGTTTTGATTTTTTGTTTTTTGAATGCCGGGTAACATCGGATTTAAATACTCCGCCCAATTACCATCCAATACGTTAAACATTATTATTCAATTAATTCTTTTAAGAAAGGATCACTTTATGCAAGTGACAAGAACCATTTTACTTTTCTCACTAATAATTTTATACGGATTTTATTTTAATTCTTTTGCTCAACAAATCAAAACTGAGCTTAAGGATTTATCAAAGGGAGCAGATGTTATCCTTACCGGGAAAGTCACTCAGCAAACTTCCAGCTGGAATGAAAATAAAACCAGAATTTATACTCACGCAAAGATTCAGGTTGAAGAGTATTTAAAAGGTAATAATAATGGAAGCTCTGTAATCGTTACTTATCCCGGAGGAGAAGTTGGCGATGTTGGTGAACTCTATTCCCATATGCCAAAGTTTAAGGACGAGGAAGAAGTATTAGTGTTCCTAAAAAAGGACGAGAAAAATAGCTCATATAAAGTCTTTGATGGGGAGGATGGTAAAATAAGTGTCATGAACGATCCCAAGACCGGAGAAAAAATTACAACTTCAAACGTGCAGATTAATTCTATCAAAGCGCAAATTAAAAGTTTTGTAAACGATTAATAAATCATCCTGATAAATTCTATTAGCATTAAATTCAATCAAGTTTTCAATTTTAATAACAGAGGCTATAATGAGGAAATTTATAAACAGAATATTTTACTTAACCCTCTTTCTAACAATAATAATTACGTGCAATAATATTTTTGCACAAAATAATAACAACTCTTATGTTTTTAATGGTACATCCAGCCAGCTCTATATCTTAGACGGACAACCTGTGAATGGCGATGCGAACCAAAACGGGTTTGGTTACTTTAACAGTGATGCTACTAACAAGCAGATAACTGTTCAAGCCTGGGTATATTTAATTGGTGATACTCCTTCCGGTGTCGAAATTCCAATAGCGTATCGTACCGTAAATAATGGAAAAACATTTTCGATGTACTTAAAAGATAACAAGGCATATTTTTCCGTTGGAAACAACAATACTTCAACGGTGAATACTAATCAGCTACCGTCTTTTCAGTGGCTTGCTATTACCGGCACATACGATGGTAGCACTCTAAAAATATATTCAGGTGGTGATCTTGTCACTTCTGCTCCTTTTAATATTACTACTGGCTATAGTGTAACAAATGGATCGACTGGTCTGTTTGTTGGAAAATTCAGTGCTGGTGCTTTCAGTGGATTAATTGATGAAATCAGGATCTTTGACATTGCGTTGAGTGATAATAATATTAATAACTCCGGCGGAAACGGAAACCCTGCGGAAAATTTTCCACAATCACTCGCCCAGTATTTAAGAGGACGATGGTCTTTTACAGAATTTTCTTATTTCAATAGTATTAAATCACTCGAGGATCGATCGGACTACAATAACCATTTGAGAGTTCAAAACGTTGATCAAATTGTAAACAGTAAGCACCCACAATTGTTTGTGGTAAATTCAACTGGAGATGCCCCTGACTTAAATCCTGGTGATGGAGTCCCGGATGCTGGTAATGGAGTTGTAACATTAAGAGCTGCTATTCAGGAAGCAAATGCTCTTGAAGGTTACCAGACAATATTTTTTAATCTTCCAGGATCTTCGCCCTATATAATAGAGCCGGGAACTGCCTTACCAAACATCACCGAGCCAATTTATCTAAATGCAACTAGCCAGAGCGGCTATTCAGGTTCACCCTTGATTCAGGTGAATGGTCCATTTGGAGGATTAACCATTACCGCAGGCGGAAGCACTGTGCGTGGACTTATGATAAATAATTCTTCGGGTTACAGCTTAACTCTTTCTTCAGCCGGTGGAAATGTTATCGAATCAAATCAAATAGCCGGAATATTAATTAACTCCACAGCGAATAATATTAATAGTAACGTAATAACTGGTTCAATTGGAGATGGTATTTCTATTATTGCTGACGCTGGAAATAATCTTATTGGTACTTCTGTAAGTAATAACATATACGGAAATGCGGGTTACGGTATATCGATTTCCAATGCAAATAATAATCAAATATCTAATAATACTATTGGAACAAATAATGGCGGAGGTATCTCCTTAAACAACAGTACCGCTAATATATCATTGAATTCAATCAACCAAAACACTGGAGATGGTATAACTATTACAGGTGCTAATAGTAATACGGTTGAAGGAAATACAGTTACCGAAAACTCTGGTTTAGGTATTTCTGCAAATGGAAGTGCAGGAAATCAATTAACAAACAATACAGTTGGATCAAATACCCTCGGTGGTATTTCTTTAACAAACAGTGCTGCTAGTTTAATCGGGAATACAGTTGCCGGTAATTTAGCTTTCGGTATTTCATTAACTGCTTCAAGTAGTAGTACTATTTCTGGAAACACAATCTCGGGTAATTCAAGTGATGGATTGATTATTAACGGCAATGATAATTCTTTAACTGATAATATAGTTACTAACAACGCTGGTTTAGGAATATCTTTATCAGCTGGTTCTGGAAATCAACTAACAAACAATACGGTTGAGACAAATAGTTTGGGTGGTATTTCGTTAATAGATAGTATGACAACCTTAACTGGAAATACAGTTACTGGTAATTTGACCTTCGGGATTTCTTTAAATACTTCAAATGGTAATACTCTATCTGGGAATACTGTTTCGGGCAATTCGAGCGATGGTCTGATTATAAATGGTAATGACAATACCTTAACTGAAAATTCCGTTACAAATAACACCGGTCTTGGAATAACCTTAACCGCTGGCACTGGAAATCAATTAACAAATAATACTATCGGGACAAATACACTTGGTGGTATTTCTATTTCAAATAGTACGGCTGGCTTAACCGCAAATACGGTCACTGGAAACTTCGCTTTCGGAATTTCATTAAATGCTGTAAATAGCATCACACTTTCCGAAAATGAAATCTCTGATAATTCAAGTCATGGTTTAGTAATTAATGGAAGCAATAATCAGATCGATAATAATTCAATTTTTAATAACGGTGCTTCCGGAGTTTTGGTTGCAACAGGAAACAATAACTCAATAATAAATAATTCAATTTATGATAACGCAACCCTGGGTATTGAATTAGCTGCCGGGGCAAATGATACTCAACAATACCCAACACTCTATACTCTTTACACCTGGCAAGATGAATCAGCTTTACCTGAAATAAAAGGTGGAAGTGCTATTCAAGGTATTCTAAATAGTACTCCCGAACAAATATTTAAAATTCAGTTTTTTGCCAACTCTAGCATGAGCTATAGAGAGGGTAAACGTTACCTGGGAGAAAAAGTAGTAACTACTGATATTGCTGGTGAAGCCGAATTTCTTGCTAATATAAAAGATGCTGTTCTTAACACTGGAGAAGTAGTAAGCGCTACTGCAACAAAACTTGATGTGGATAGTCTCCCACTAAGTACATCCGAGTTTTCAGAATCCATCGAAAGAGCAACTGATGAGGGTGACCATTATATAGCTAATACTACTCTAGCCGGAATACCTCTTCACTGGTTGGACGGAAAAGGCGACTATCAAATTTATGGACCGGTAGTAGCCGGCGAAGTACAGCCTCCTGCTGGTTTTGCTAATGCCGTTGACAGTGGGTTTAACACCTGGAGTAATCTGCAGCAATTAATATATACCAAAAGAGCTTTAAGCAGTACCAATATCGGGAAATGGGGTGGTAATGCGGATGGAATCAATAATATTGTCTGGTTCCCAACTACTAGTATGTGGGAAGATTCTACGGGAGCGCCTACCAATGTGATTGCTGTAACAAGAGTTAGATATAATGCT
Organism: Ignavibacteriaceae bacterium; assembly: GCA_026193755.1. Taxonomy (GTDB): domain Bacteria; phylum Bacteroidota; class Ignavibacteria; order Ignavibacteriales; family Ignavibacteriaceae; genus IGN2. The sequence goes on from JAPHUI010000124.1 coordinate 13,714, forward strand.
TTAAATGGTGAAATAACAGATGTTGACCTCGCATTCAATGGTGAACCTGTATCGCTTACTGGTTTGGGGCAATTTTATTGGGCAACTGATGGATCTTCTGATAAGCTGGATGTTCAAAACGTTGCTACACATGAAATCGGGCATTATTCCGGACTGGCTGATCTTTATAACCCGGGTGATTTTAATTATACATTATTAATGAAGAATAATAATCAGTTTGCCACGATGTATGGCCGCATTAATAACGGGGAAACCAGCAAAAGCAGTCTTCAACCTGGCCCTGCCGATCCGGATTGGTTACCAAATCAGTTAGATATAACAAAATCTGATATTGGCGGTATTAATTATATCTATAATAATTTAGGTGACGTATATTACGATATCGCATTAGTATTCGACGGTACGACTAACTTTACTTCGCCAGATGTTCTTAACGGATTAGTTACTTCTCAAAATGCTGCTTTAGAATTAGTAACTAAACTAAGAGTTGGTGATAGAATTGGTTGGGTGAACGGCACTAATCAAATATATCCTGTTGGAGATAACTTTAACCAGATATTATCTGATCTCGGTCAATTGCAAGCAAATGAAACTGGTAATCTTGCTGAGCGAATAAGCGCTGCTGAAGTGTTGCTAAATTCGGCACCAACTACAAACAAGAAAATTATTATTTTATTCAGTGCGGGTGAAATTTCCCCATTCTCACTAATTACAGAGCTGAATGTTGATCCTGATATAAAAATCTATACAATGGGGTTTGAAGGCTTAAGTGATGGTCAGGATTTAATGAGCTGGCTGGCAAATAAAACAAGTGGTGAGTACTATAAGGTGGTTAGTTCTACTGATATACCGACTGCAGTAAATATTATTTGGCTACGTTTACTGGGTGTCGAGATATCTTATCTCTCTGATGAAATTAGCAGTGAATATTTTGGAGGCGGTTTACAGTGGCAGGGTGGACTGCAATGGCAAGGC
>JAPHUI010000047.1 GCA_026193755.1 Ignavibacteriaceae bacterium
ATTTTTAATAATCTTATCAGTAATGCAATTAAATTTACAAACAGGGGAGGGAATGTTTCGATTTCAGCCATCAGGAAAGGTAATTTTGCCGAAATAAATGTAAGTGATAATGGTATGGGCATTAACGAAGAAAATCAAAAAAAACTTTTTAGGATTGATACAAAGTTCCAAACTAACGGAACAGCAGACGAAGCAGGGACAGGTCTTGGGCTAATACTTTGTAAGGAATTTGTGGAAGAAAACGGTGGCACAATTTTCGTAAATAGCGAGGAAGGAAAAGGTGCAAGTTTTTTCTTTACACTTCCTTTGCAAATAAATTCATAGCAGAAATAAATATAGTTCATAATTTTTTTTCTACTATAAATCTTATTAAGAATAAATAATTTTCAACTGTACAAAAATTAGTGTTTAAATAAATCAACAATACTCTTTGAATAATTCAGGCATAAATTTATGAGCGATCTTCTAATAGTTTTCATCGGGCTGGCGATGATATTTTATATTTTCTTCGTCTTAGCAACATCCAGAACTTCCATCCAAAAAGGATTCCACGGACTTCTATGGCTTCTCTATTCACTGGTTTTACCTCCTATAGCGTTTGTTTCCGTACTGCTCGCAAAACCTAAGCGAGTAAAATCCAAAGAGGAATACGGTTTTACGGAAAATATTATAATGGATCTATCGCAACCATTTGTTGACCTTGCACATACATCCAGAGCACTGCTGGGTGTTAATCTTTCATATGTTCTGGAAGGTTTAACTTATTTTGGTGTGGTTGGATTACTTGCAATTTTCTTCAATGAATACATCAACCTAAACGATATTTATGCAGGACAAATGGTTGGTATACTGACCGCAGGAATTACATTTGCAATGCTAGTTCTGGGTGCAACAGTAGATTGGATTGGGCTGAGAAAATCTTTACTAATCGCTTTAAGCTTTATGTTAGTCGGAAGAATATTCCTTACGATATCACCTGAAATTGGTGCCCCGGGTCTATGGAATTCTGCACATCTTTTTGCAATGCTCGGCATCTTCGGAATCATTCTTGGTTATGGAATTTATCAACCAGCTTGTTATGCAGGTGTAAAACAATTAACGAATGAAAAAACTGCAGCAATGGGTTATGCAATGCTTTATGCACTAATGAATCTTGGTGGATTTCTACCCGGAATTATATCTCCTCCAGTTAGAAGGGCTTATGGAATCACAGGTGTCTTTTGGGTTTATGTTGGTCTAACTGTTGTTGGAATAGGAATCGTATATTTTATAATTACAAAAAAGGCAATGCAAAAAGCTTTGTGGGATGCAAATAAAGATTCTGAAGGAAATCAGAAAGAAGAAGAAAAAGATGAAATGGCTGGAATGTCAAAGAAAGAAAAGTTTGCATATTACATTAAAAATTTCCCTCTGAGGGATTTAAGATTTTTGTATTTTGTTTTCATTTTGATTTTCGTACAAACATTATTTGCACATAACTGGTTAACGATTCCGCAATACACCAGTCGCGCATTTGGAGGACAAGCTTACTTTGGAATACCAAATTTTGTTGAAGACAATTTTGAATTTTTCGTTAATCTCAATCCGATACTCATCTTTATTCTTACACCAATGGTTACCGCTTTAACATCAAAGAAAGATACCTATAACATGATGATAGTTGGGACTTTTGTGATGGCTTCGCCAACATTTATCCTTGCACTAGGTCCCAATTTGTTCACTCTTTTAGCATATATTACCCTGATGACCATTGGTGAGGCAATGTGGCAGCCAAGGTTCCTGCAGTGGGTTGCGGAAATCGCTCCTAAAAATATGACTGGAATTTATATGGGAATAGGCCAGTTTCCCTGGTTCCTTACAAAAGTAATTACAAGTCTCTATTCTGGTTGGTTTTTGATGAAGTATTGTCCATCGGGTACTCTGCCGTCTGAAATGAATACAGAAACAATGTGGTTAATTTATGGATTTATTGCAATCATTTCACCAGTTGGTTTATTGCTTGCTAAAGGCTGGATGAAGAAAGGATTTAAAGTAAAGCATCAAACAAGTAAGTAGTGATAGCTATTAAAATTTAACTTTTATTTGGGAGACAAGAGATGAAAAGGATGAAAAATATTTCATTAATGCTTTCCTTTCTGTGTATTTCCCTTGTATTAAATGATTGCTCAACCTCTAGCTACAAAGACATTTACCCAATACTTCGTGATGGAAAATACGATAGTGAATTTCCGTATAAAGGAGCTTCCGACGAATTAAGAAATATTAGTCTTACAGTTCAAAGAATTCACAGTAGTATATTTTATAAAACTTATATCTTCGACCAAAGTGCAAATCTGACAATAGGAAATTATAAGACTGCTGATCTTAAAAGCTTAGCTATTTCCGAAGGATATGCAGATCAATCCACGTCAGGTAGCGGTACAACAATCTATTTTAAGGAAGGGAAAGTTGCTATTCTTACCTGCGCACATATTGTTCAATTCCCCGATACAATAATCTCATATTTTCCGAACGCCGAAGGCGGCTTTACAGAATATATCCAGTCAATTTTTATTAAAGAAAGTCAGGCGATATACGCAGCAGGATTTCCCGAAGGAAGTGTATTTGAATTGTTAGCTGTCGATGCGAAAAGTGATCTTGCTCTTATTGGTAAGGATTACAAAATATTAAGCGGTTTAATGTTTCCGGTTTTTTCTTATCCACCGGGAAAAGCGAAAGAACTGGATTGGGGTACCTTTGTTTACCTCTTCGGATACCCAATCAACTACCAGATGGTTACAAAAGCTATTGTTAGCAATCCCAATAGGGATGAATATGGTTCATTCCTCGTAGACGCGGTCGTGAATAACGGAATGAGCGGAGGTATTGTGCTTGCTATAAGAGACGGTGTACCGAATTTTGAAATGGTCGGAATGGTTCAATGGGTTCCTGAGGAAGAGGAAAATATCTTAGTGCCTAAAAAATTAAATAATAATGAAAAATATAACCCTATTGTTCCATACAAAGGCGAAGAATTTGTAAAAAGATTTTCTTCAATACGTTATGGAATAGCCCGTGTTATTTCTGCAGAAGCAATTATAGAATTTTTTAAAAAGAACAAGGAAATTCTTTTCGAAAAGAAATATTACGTAGAGAAATTTCTTCAATAATTGAATCGTTGGATTCTCTCCTTAATTTAAAAATACCTCTTGCGGAGAATAATTAATCATTGACTTCTGACAGACAGGGTATTATTTTCTTATCTAAATAAGCTAAGTATTATTTAAATAGCTTGAGCTATGATCAAAAATACTATTTCGCTGATATATATTCTGATTTTTATTCCAATCCAACAAGACTTCTCTCAACTGTCTGGCCAAAACCTGAATGAGTTCAATAAACTTGCAATGGAAGAATCTGGACGAGGATACATTTCAGAGACTATCAAGTTATTAAAACGGTCGATTTCAGAGTACGATAATCCTGATTCGTATTTTGAACTGGCTAAAATATATTCTGATCAGAACACAGTTGAGTCGAGGGTAAAGGCAAGGAAATTAATTCAGAAAGCCATCTGGAAGGAACCTAAAAATATTGAATACCGGTTACTTCAGGCAAAACTTATGGAGTCATTCGGCAGAAATTTAGCTTTCAAATATTACGAGGATATAATCAAAATAGATGATAAATGTACCAAAGCTTTAATCAACCTTGGAAGAATCGAGGAAGAAGAATATAACGAATACATAAATTCGGTTCTCCAGGTTGAAGATGACCCGGCTCTGAGTTTTGATGGTTTTGCTATTGAAGACTTCATAAAAGCAGAGAGATTCTATAACAGTGCAATAAAAAGTGATTCTTCTTGCGTCTTTGCCTACATTCATCTTGCCAATATGTATGAAGATATTGGTAAACATGAAAAAGGTATAACTTATCTTAAAAAGGTAATTGATATAGATCCGGATAACGAGGAGGCCTCCCTTCTATTAGGACTTTATTATTATAAAAATTCTCAGATGGATTCTTCTTCTTCGGCTTATAAATCAGCATTTGGTTTAATGAATGCAAAAGAAAAAAATGATTTCAGATATGAGTCCGCTTTATTTTTAATTCAGAATGAACTTAATAATAAATTGAAAGATATATCGGATACTGAGATTGAAAATAGAGTAAATAATTTTTGGAAGGTATCTGATCCACTCTTCTTAACAGATTACAATGAACGATTACTTGAGCACTATTCCCGTGTTACTTATTCTAATTTAAAATTCAGTATCGATAACCTTGGACTTTCGGGTTGGAACTCTGACCGTGGTGAAACAGTGATTAGATATGGGGAACCAATTAAACGAGTGAGATACAGGCCTTATATAAATGCTGGGGGTCGAACAAAGCTGATGCTGAAGACCGATTTCTGGTATTACAAAGATAAAGTCCTGGGTTTTGTAGACGAGTCCTGGAACGAAAATTATAGATTCAGCTCTCCTAAGCCCGGCAGCAGACACGTCTCACAATTTCCCGGAGATGCAGATTTCTTTATGAATGATTTAAGAAGAACCGATCCTGAAAGTTATGAACCTAAATTCGAAGGTCCGGTTATTCAAGTTCCATTTAATATTGTCCAATTCAAAAATCTTGAAAAAGATTCATCAATAGCCACACAGGTTTATATTAACTACGCATTAACTTCTGATGAAATACTTACTCCAGAAAATAGTTATCCTCTTGCTCATAAGTATGGAATCTTCTTAATTAAGGAAGATTCAGAAGTAGAGACATTGAAGAAAAAACACATGAATGATTTAGACTATAAAAGAGATTTGAAAATAGGTTTGTTCGAAGAATATAGGATTAACTCTGTGTTTGTGGATTTGCCACC
>JAPHUI010000388.1 GCA_026193755.1 Ignavibacteriaceae bacterium
CTGTTAATCGGTTAACATTTTCCCCGCTGGATTTGCTATAGTTTGGGGTAAGCAAATAAAGACTGAACAAAATTATACACGTTATAATCAATATTCAACAAAAACCCTCAAATCTTTCCGGGTCTTATTGCAAAAGTTTGCAGAGCCACCCTAAACGTTTAGAGCCCTATTGTAAAAGTTTGCAATGCCATTCTAAGCGTTTAGAATCCTATTGTAATAGTATGCAATGCCACTCAAAGTCTTTAGACACGTATTGTAAAAGTTTACAATGCCATCCTAAGCGTTTGGAGCCCTATTGTAAATATTTACAATGCGTTTTTAGCCTAGAAATGAATTTTTTAAGAAAAAAGAATATTTTAGCTAAATAATGGACTTTTTTGATCAGAGTTTTATAAGGAATGGCAGCAACAGCGGAGATGATGAAGAGCCACAACCTCCAACACCGTAAATGATTAATTGTAGTCTGTAGAGGCGAGTAGATGACTCGCCTTTATTATTTTATTTAATCTAATTCAGAATGTAAAAGATAAAATTGTTATTTTTAAACTGTCGTTTTGATATTACAGAATTGTAAAGGGATACTGGATTTGGCTCAAATGATTTTAAATAGAATAAAAAGAAAAACGACAATCATATTAGCAGTCGTGTTTATTTACAATACCTTTGGTTTTATACTCGTCCAACCATTACTCTCAAAGTATTTTGAATATATTGGAACACTAAAAGCTGAAAATCCTTCTGAAGAAGATAAGATTGAATTAATAATATTGAATAAAGAAGACATTGAGTCAAATGAAAACAATTTTAAAAAAATGGGTTCAAAAGAATTTCGACTAAATGAAAAGTATTATGACATAGTTAAACAAGAAGATAGGGATTCTTTGATCTACTTCTATTGCATCAGTGATGAACTGGAAAATGCTTTAGAAAAAGATTTGCAAGATAGATTTGACGAAAATTCTTTAAACAAAAAACAAAAACCATCACATAACAATAATCCCAATACTGTATATTCAGAACCCGTTTGTTATTTAACCCTCGACCAAATAAATTCTCCCGGTTCAATATATAGAAGTAATAAAAGTGTACATTACCTTCAGATCTGTAGGGATATCCAGACTCCACCGCCGCGATCGATCTAATTCTCCTTTCCTAAACAAGATCTTAAACTAAGTAGTAAGGTGAAAAATGTTTAATTCAAACACATTTTCTTATATAATTATTTTTCTTTTCTTGACGTTTGGGAATGCTACTCTTCACTCACAAATTCTTGTCGTGGGTGATACATCGATTACGAAAGTAGATACGCTCAAATATGAAACCGATGATGTTGTAGTAACAGCTACCAGAGTGGAACAGAAAATAATTGATATACCGTATCCTGTTACTCGTCTAAAAAGTTCTCAATTCAAATTCAGCAGGAGGGTATCTGTTGATGATGTATTGGAAAATGTGCCCGGTTTATTCCTACAATCCCGATACGGAAATCATGACGTAAGGATTGCAATAAGAGGTTTTGGAAGCAGATCAAATACCGGTATAAGGGGTGTAAGGATTCTTTTGGATGGAATACCTGAATCCGAGCCGGACGGGCAGACTAGAATTGAGGCAATCGATTTCAATTCAATTGGCAGTATCGAAGTCGTAAAAGGAAATTCTTCTTCTCTTTATACGAATGCACCTGGTGGTGTAATTTATTTCATAAATGATATATATTTTCCCTATTCATTTGTAACCCAGTTTAACGAGTTTGGCTCTTTTGATCTGAGAAGAAACGGACTGAAATTTGGAATTAGAACAGACAAATATGGTTTGCTGGGCACATACAGCTATCATAACTATAAAGGTTTTAGACCTCACAGTGAAGACTACTGGCATATATTTAATACAGTCGTTGATATGCTACCGGGAGACGGAACTAATCTGCAGATATTTGGATATTTTGTTGATGGATTAATAAAATTGCCGGGCTCATTAACTAAAGAAGAATTTGATGAAGATCCATACCAGGCAGCTCAGAGAGAGGTAGACAGAGATTCAAAAAGAATCACCACAAAAGGACGGCTAGGATTAAAGTTCAACACAAAATTCGGTAAGAATAATAACCAGGAAATAGAGGTTCTTCCATACGGAACAATTAAATATTTCCATCGTACATCAGCCGAATATCGAATCATGAATCGTTACGGTTTGGGAAGTTCGTATAGGTACATTAACAAACACACGATTGCCGGACTTGACAATGAGTTTTCAGTAGGTGGAGATTTTCTTTATCAAACAGGTCCTATAGAATATTACAATAATATTGGTGGACAGAAGGGAGACCAGCTTGTTGCGCTTACTGATGAGACAATTGGCAATAATGGATTTTATTTCTCCGACTTTTTAGAATTGTACGACAAAAGATTTTATATTCTTCTTACCGGCAGATATGATAATGTGTATTATGAAACTGTTGATAAGTTATTAGAAAGCAGAAATGCATTCAGGAGATTTGAAGCATTTACCCCTAAGGCTGCACTTAATTTTAAGCTTACACCGAGTGTTGCTATTTATACTTCCTATGGACTAAGTTTTGATTCACCTGCAGGAAATGAAATGGATAATTATCCAACAAGTTCTAATCCATCTATTCTGCTTAATCCTGATCTGAATCCTCAGAAATCAAAAAACTTTGAGTTAGGAATTAAAGGCAATATTCTAATTCCTGAATCGCAGTTCTTTAACAATATTATTTTTGAAGCGACATTCTTTAATATTTTAATTGAAGATGAGATAATACCATTTGAAGTTTATGGAGATGTTTTCTTTCGCAATGCAGCTAAGACTAATCGTACAGGTCTTGAAATTGGGGGTAGCATAGGTGTGTTTGAAGGTTTAACTCTACAAGCATCGTATACTTTCTCAGATTTTTTCTATGATGATTATATCGCACTAACTGTTGATGAAAACCTGGATACCTTAACTCAAAACTTTACCGGTAATTCTGCCCCAAGTGTTCCAAAGCATAATTTATTCTTCGCACTTGCGTACAATCATCCTATTACAAATCAAATCACAGGATTTATTCGAGGGAGTATAAGATTTGTAAGCGGTATGTACATAGATGATGGAAACTCAGATAAAACTGCTGATTACACAATCTTTGGTACAGACTTAGGATTTGATATGACCTTTGGAAGGTTTAATCTGCTTATCTCTGGAGGTATTAATAATATTGCTGATAAGGTTTATGTTGGATTTATCAATATTAACTCGAGCAACGGAAGATTCTACGAAGCAGGAGAACCACAAAATTTTTATGCAGGAATTAGATTGGGCTATATTTTCAATTAACAATATGCTGTTGTAGTTAGAAATTATATTTTTTGGTTGTTTCATATAATAATTTACTTAGTATAAAAAAGATTAATTTTGGAGAGATAAAATGAATAGCGAAATAATGAAATATGTGTATCTGAAATTATTTTTTTTATTGTTACTTTCAACTTTTATAAGCGCTCAAGACATAAATAAAAATTTCAGTATAAATGTTGGTGAGAACTTTAGGCTTTACCCCAGCAATGTTAGCCAAACCGAGGTATTCATAGCTAATCATCCTTTAAACCCTAATGTTATTTTTGCATCGGCGAATACTATCATATTCAATCCTTTTTTTGTTAGTGAAGGAATATACGTTACAACAAACGGTGGGTTCAATTGGTATGGATCGGATACGTGTAAAGGAGAACCTATAACGCTACATGGTGGAGATCCCGGGATTACTATTGATAAGGATGGAACGTTTATTCTTACAAGACGCGGATTTTCCCCAGGTTTATATTCACATTACTCTACAAATTTTGGAATTACGTGGTCCAACCAAAAAACAATTTCAAATGATGATCTCGAACGTGCTACAATGACATCGGATGCACATTATGCCAGTCCATATTTTGGAAGAAGTTATGCCGCATGGGTAAAGTTCGCTCCTCCTTTCCCTCTACAATTTTCCTATACTGATGACGGAGGTTCAAACTGGTCTACTCCGGCTCAGATAAATAATCCAATCCAACGAAGTGCTGGCGGAGATATAACAATGGGACCGGATGGAAAAGTATATGTATGCTGGGCTGGAGTTACTTCCATATCTCCATTTACTGAAGATTTTGTTGGTGTTGCTTCATCTTCTAACGGAGGAAGTAACTGGCAGGTCAATGAAAATGCATTTGATATGAACGGTATAAGTGGAATTCTTTCTTCAAAAGGAAATATCAGAGTAAATGGATTACCGAATATTGCAGTAGATACAACCGGTGGACCACGAAACAATTGGATTTACATCATTACTACACAAAAAGATTTAGTGCCCGCTGGAAGTGACCCGGATGTAATTTTAAACCGTTCATCCGATGGTGGACAGACCTGGTCTACTGGTATACGAGTTAATCAGGATGATTTGAATAATGGAGCAATTCAATACTTCCCGGCTGTTCATGTGGATAAATATGGTGGATTGAATGTAATTTTTTATGATGATAGAAACACGACTTCGGATTCAACTGGTGTTTTTCTAGTTCGATCGGAAGATGGTGGAAATAACTGGAACGAATTTGAGATAAGCGATAGGAACTTCAAACCTCTGCCCATTGGAGGTCTGGGACAAGGATATCAAGGTGATAACATTTGTATTACCTCTTCAAATGATAAGCTCTGGCCTGCATGGATGGATAACAGAACCGGGATTTATCAAATTTGGACTGTGCCAATAGAAATTTCATCAGTTAATGTTGAGCCTGCTGGTAAAATACCTTATAAATTTAGTTTAAAACAAAATTATCCGAATCCGTTCAACCCAAGCACAAAAATTGGATATTCAATTCCTCAAACATCACAGATTCAAATTAAAGTCTATGATATTTTAGGGAAAGAAATAGAAACACTCGTAAATGAAGAAAAACCAGCCGGCAATTATGAAGTAACGTGGGATGCAGCTAACCTACCAAGCGGAGTTTATTTTTATCAGCTCCGTGTTGGAGGTCTTGAAACAAGTTCAGGACAAGGGTTCATCGAAACAAAGAAGATGTTGTTACTGAAATAAAATGCCATCTCATTAAAGTGGGATGGCATTTTTTATCACGAAAAAATCGATGCTTAACCCTGTTTAAAAATTCACTTGTTAATAGAATACGCGGCGAAAAAAGCTTTCTAAGGTTTTATAAAGTTAACCGTATAATTTTTTGAACTTCCGAATTGCTTTTTCAACTTAAATCCGTTAGTACAGACCAATTCTTTCAATTCCTCTTTGCTCATTTTATCAGGGTCACCTGCTAACTCTGATATCGATAGTATTCCACTCTCTTTTAGAATACGGTGTATCTCTCTCAAATATTCTTTTTTATTTTCAACTTCTCCGATTACTGTTACCATAAATACTCTTTCAAATACTTCGTTACCGAAATCCAGTCTTGTACCGTCAC
>JAPHUI010000083.1 GCA_026193755.1 Ignavibacteriaceae bacterium
GCACCACCGGTTGATGGGCTCGAAGATAAACCTAGTATTTCACATTGAATTTTTTGCAACGATTACTCTCCTTTAAAGGATTACTTAACCTTCTTTATTTCGCTTGTTAAAACCGGAAGAATCTCAAATAAATCACCCGTAATACCATAATCGGCAACGTTAAAAATAGGTGCATCTTTATCTTTATTTATTGCAACAATAAATTTAGACGATGACATTCCTGCAAGATGTTGTATTGCACCAGAAATTCCACAGGCTATATATAAGGTTGGTGAAACTGTTTTACCTGTTTGTCCAACTTGTTCACTATGTGGTCTCCAACCAGCATCCACAACCGCTCTTGAAGCACCAACTGCAGCACCTAAAGTTTCAGCAAGTTCCTCAATCAGGTGGAAATTCTCTGGACCTTTCATTCCTCTGCCACCGGATACAATTATATCAGCTTCGGAGACATCTAGCTTCCCTTCAGCTTTCTTAAATTCAGTAACCTTGCTTCTAAGGTTTGCAGAAGTAATGTCTTTAACAACTATCTCTGGTGGATTGGAATTTTCTGTAACCTGGGCTTTAAATACATTCGGTCGAATAGTAATAACTTTTTTATTACTTAATAATTTTAGATCAACCAACGCTTTACCAGCATAAGTGGGTCTTGTACAAATTATGTCATTTCCGGACACCGATATCTTAATGCAATCAACAACGCATGCGGCGTCAAGTTTTATACTAAGATGTGGTGCCAGGTCTTTACCTAAAGCAGTGTTAGAAAGAATTAAAATATCAAAATCCGATTCTTTTGCTAAATTACTTATTGCTTCTGTATATCCGGAAGAAGAGTAATTCGCTAATTCAGAATTTTTTAAATGTGTTATTTTTTGAATTCCATATTTTGATATTTCATTCAGATTATTGATTGCATCACATACAACAACTGCTTCAGCAATTGTATTCAATTCTTTTGCAAGATTTGCTGCTTTATTAACTACTTCGAATGCTGAACGTTTGAGTGATCCCTCTCTTTGCTCCAGCACTGCTAAAATTTTATTTGCCATAAGATTTCTTCCTTAAATTACTTTTGCTTCTTCTTTTAACAATCTAACCAGCTCGGGTACTGCAGAAGCATCGCTTCCGATGATTCGACCAGGTTGCTTACCTGAGGGAAGTTACATACTGATTACTTCACTTGTTGGGGTATAAGATGCTGCGGCTTTTTCTTCAATTGTTTTTTTCTTAGCAGCCATAATTCCCTTGAGAGAAGCGTAACGGGGTTCATTTAATCCTTTTTGACAAGTGATTATTACAGGTAAGGAGGTTTGAACAACTTCTCTTCCACCCTCAATTTCCCTTTCTGCTAATACTTTCTCACCATCTATATCAAGTTTGACAACGACTGAAACACAATTAAAATCTAGAAGTTCCGCTGTAAGTTGTCCAACTATCGAATTATCATAATCAACCGACTGTTTACCCATAAAAATTAATTGTGCACCCTGAGCTTTTATTTCTTCTGCGAGTGCTTTTGCAATACCCAAAGAATCTCTAGGATTTTCATCCTTTAATAGAACACCACTATCAACACCCATAGCTAAAGCTTTGCGTATTGTTTCCTTACTGTTGTCACTGCCAAGAGTTACAACTACTACTTCCCCTGAACCAAGCTTTTCTTTGGTTTTTAATGCTTCCTCAACAGCATATTCATCATAGGGATTGATAGTAAAAGTAACTCCTGCAGGGTCAATCGTTTTTCCATCGTTCCCGACTTTAACTCGAGTAGCTGTATCAGGAACGTGACTTACGCAAACTACTATTTTCATTTATTCTCCGTTTTTTTACATTATTTTATATTCAAAATATATAGACGGCTCAATATAAAAGCAATTATATAGCACCTACATTAATTTTTTATTACTTATACCGGCCACTTTAATTTTTAATTTCTAATAATTATTTTCCATATATGGATATACCAACAAAACAATCTCCAGAGATTTCGAATATTGAAGAAGAAGAAATTATTACTGGTCTTGGAAGCAGGGTAATTCTCTTTAATGATGACTTGCATAGTTTTGAAGAGGTAATATCCCAAATAGTTAAGGCAATAAAATGTTCATTCGAAGAAGCACGGGATAAAACATTCGAAATACATACCAAGGGAAAAGCAGTAGTGTACTCGGGTAATTTGTCAGAATGTTTACACGTTTCAGGTGTTCTGGAAGAAATATTGCTTCACACTCAAATCGAAACATAAAAAATAATCCCCTGATTTTCCTAATTCAATTTCTCCTTATTTTCTCCTTTGGGTCCATATAATTCTTCAATTAAATAGAATAAGAGTGAGTGATCCGTAATAGGGTAGGTATATCTAATGCTCTCCGGTGGAGGCGGATTATCGTAGTCAAAACGAAATATTTCTTTGTTGCTTGAATCATAATAACGAATTTTTAAAATACCGTATTTTACAGTTGTCAAATTGATTGCATAAAGAGTTTTTGACCTGAATACCTCTCCCTCGATTCCTTCATATTTAATTGGTGGTTGATGTGTCTCGAGTATCCATATATTAAACTTATCTCCTTTCATTGTATCCAGCGAGGATGCATCGTACCAGAATTTTGAACCATCAACAGCATTAACGATTTTCCAAACATGCTGCTCTTCTTGTTGTGCTAGTAGAGATATTAAACTTATAAGTATTAATACGATAGTTTTTGACATATAAATAATAATTCCATTTTTTGATAATTAAAGATAGTTAACAAGCCTGTATTTAAAAACACCAGCCTGATTCTCTTTGCTGAATTATTTCTAAAGTTTTTGTAAATCATTTAGGCTAATTGTGATGTTTTCTTTTGATGACAAGTATGCATATAATAAAAAAACTGTTAGGCTAAGGCAGGCCCAAATATTCAAATAATTCTCTGTTTTCTAATGATTGAGAACAATTATTTGCTGTTTCTCAATTATTGGAAATTGTTATACAAAATTGAGCTTAATTCTTAGAAATTATTGGTGTGGAAGTTGTTCTCGGTCTAACAAATAGCCTCCTTAGTACAAAGGAGAACATTATTCTCTAATCTTCGTTGTTCTCCTTTGTTTTATTTATAAGAATAGTTAAATAATGGCGGTAAAAAGTAAAAATTTTTCAGGAGGGAACATGTTTAGCAAATTTTTAATAATTTTTTTAAGTCTACCTTTCTTTTTTATTTATTCCCAAACAAATCATTCCTACGTTGGAACAAGTACCTGTGGAATGTGCCATAAATCAGAGAAACAAGGAAATCAACTATCTATTTGGGAGGGGAGCAAACATTCACAGGCTTATCTTGCTCTTAAAACTGAAAAAGCAGATAATATAGCA
>JAPHUI010000170.1 GCA_026193755.1 Ignavibacteriaceae bacterium
CTATTTCAGCAGTAATTCCCCAGATCACTTCTTCAGTTGAGTTGTAAACCAGGATACGATGAAAACCATTTTTCCACGGTTTAGAATATTTTGGCGGGAGTCCGAGTTTCTGAACAGGAAGCAGTTCAATTTCTTTTCCCCTTTCATCAGTGTAGGAAGGATGTACTTCTAGCTTTACGGTATATTCATCAGGTTTCTGTTTTAAGAAATGCTCAACCGGAACTGAAAAAATTTTTTCAACTTCATTCTTATCAATCGAAAGTTCATTCAAATCCTTGATCGGCAGAAAACCGACAAAAGGATCAACTGTTACTCCCATTGGAGCAACAAGTGTTCCAAGCTTACCGATGATTTGAATTTTATCAATTGAAATACCAAGTTCTTCCGTGGTTTCACGTAAAGCAGTCTGACGAAGACCATGATCTTTTTTCGGATCAAATTCACCGCCTGGAAAACTCACCTCACCACCCTGCCTTATATGGTTTGCTCTTTTCTCGAAAAGAAGATGATATTTATCTTCAACTTCAATTAATGGAATTAGAACTGCGGAATTGAAATATTTATCCTTGCCAAGAATTTCTGATGAGTTAGCAATTGCTAAAGTTATATTTTCGAGAGTAATATTATTCACAGATAAACATTTGAAAAGTAAAATGTGAATTAACTATTACAATCTATAATTATCTTTTTAAATAGAAAAATTTTTGTAATGAAATTTATTTGGTAAGAAAAGTTGACTTCCCGACAAAAATGGTCTTCGAGAGGCTGCTGCCATCGAACCAGGTTTCGGGGTTTTGTGTGGAGTGAATTACAAAAGATGCGGGATCTTTGAATCCTTTAACTTCTATGAATTGCAAATCGTCTGTAGTTATGTTTAGAGTAAAGGTTGGTGTTGTAGTTGTATCAATTTTTATTTCATCTGCAAAAGTATTATTGGAAAGACTTGCAAGTCTTCTGAGATAGTTAACAGTTTTTGTTGAATCTGCTTTTAAACCATTGATTAACCAGTTGTTCCCGTTTTTTGTAAGTTGAAAAGAACTATCTGCGGGATAGTTGAAATGAAGCTGCTTCCAGCTATTATAGTCTGATTTTATCACTGTCCCATCCCTGAAAACATTTGCACCCTGATTAAAAGTCATATCGAGAAAACCTTGCACTTCGTAGACATCTTTATCGTTATATAATCTTACGATTGTATTCATAGATCTTGGCTGTTGAAATGAAAATCTACCTAAAATAATATCCAGAGCTAATTTGGACCCTTCATAAACCTTTAATCTAGTTCCAGTGCTGTCAACCTGCAATTCATTCCATTTACTTTTATCTCTTGCAGCAAGTCTTTCTGGTTTAATTGCCAACAGTTGTTTTAATACGTCTCTAATTTTCTGATCAGGAACTTTCGCAGTTTTACCTGAGGGCAATGTAACTTGCCAGTTTTCACCATCTTTAAATAATTTTACTTCTTTATGCTCCTGTGATTTTGGGTAGATTAGAATTTCAGTCACCGCCGTAGTATCTATATCAACTAAAACTTCCCTAAAGGTTCTTTCATTTTTCCCACCTTCAAAAAGAAATAGCAGAACTACTACAATGAGTAAAACTCCAAAAATAAAACCGAGTATCTTATTGTTTACTTTCCGAAACATAATCAGTAGTCATTAATTGATTTCTTATTTTTCTTTTTAACTGAAAACGGAAAACTCCATAAAATATGACCAGAATTATTGGCAGCAGGAAGTTCAAATACTTCAACAAAGTTTTAGTACTGTCCTCCAGAGAAGGATCAAGAGGACGAGAGGTAATACCTTTAGTTCGTAATTCAATCAGTCCGGTATCATCTGAAAGCCAGTCAATTGCGTTTGACATGAGACTGATATTATCTTCGCCAAGCTGCTGAGCACTTTGACCTTCGCCGTTAACTGCAAAATCACCGTCTCCAAAAACAATCATTTTATAGCCGGAGGTAGTGGGTAATTTTCCTTCAACAATTACTGCAACAGGTTGAGAGGATAATGGAAAATCACTTGCAGTCCATTGCTTCATTGCATCAAAATAAAGTGGTGGATTTTCAACTCCCGATTTTTTTGATGTGACAGCCAGAGGAAACATAATAACAGAAGTATCAGTCGAAGTGAGTTTGATCGGACTTGCAAATGGCAATACTACTGATTCAAGTCCTTCGGTGATTGGATGCTTTGTAAAATTTGTAATTATAGGAAGATATGGAAATTTAACCGGCGTGTTCATTACAAAATAACCTTGCTGCTGGCGAACTGTTACATTACTGCAATTCGCATCTATTACAAAACTATTTTCTAGTTCAATACCTTTTTGTTTCAGCCAATCTTCAAATCCGGTATAAATTTTTTCACCCATTCCTTTGCTTAAATTTCCTTCGACTGCATTTAAAGCAAGCAATAATCTTCCACCTCGATTTAGGAAATCATCAAGGTAACGAAAATGAAGTTCAGGGACTGTATCTTTTGGAGCAATTACAACAAGAGTTCTGTACTTTGAAGGAACTCCGGATGTATCGCTGAATTCCAATGGTTCTACTGTATAAAGAACAGATAACTGTTCATTAAGTTGATTTAAAGCACTTAATTTTGGTTCACCATGTCCCTGTAATAAAGCGATTGCAGGCTTCTCTTTAACTGCCAATTTTTTAATATTTGTTGAAAGAGCATACTCCATTGCCGCACCGGGCTGAATGAATGGAATAACTTCCTTTCTATCTCCCATCTGCAGCACAGCTCCAAGATAAGCTCTTTGCTGCTTTACCTGATCCCTTTCACGTACATTAATCATTATTGGTCGAATCCCGCTTTGCTGAGCTTTCATTTCAGTTTGCTGGTCAACACTTGGGTTGATAAATTCATAAACAATCAGTCCTCCTGAATTACTCGCGTACTCAACAAGCATGTCTCTAAAATCCTGACGAACCTTTTCAATATCAGGCGGAAGATTTTCTGAAAAATATGCACTTATGGTAACTGGTTCATTCAGATCGGTAAGTATATCTTTGGTTGCTTTGCTTAAGCTGTATCTTTGGTCCTCTGTATAATCGAGACGAAAGAAAAACCTGGAAGCTAAAAAATTAATAAGTAGAAGTATTCCTATAACTAAAAGGATCGAAGTTTGAACTTTTTTTCTAGTCAGCATATCCTTTCCCTCACTCCACTATATTTCTTTTTGATAATGAAGTTTCAGCCAGCATAAGTCCAAGAAATGTAATTGAAAGAAAATAAAGCAAATCTCTTGAATCAATAACACCACGTGAAATAGAATCAAAGTGCGTTGACATACTAAAGTAATTGAGCAGCTGACCAATCGTACCTGTAAAGCTTCCGGATAGTACATCAAATATTATTAAGAAAAAGACACTGATGAGAAGAGCCAGTAAAAATGCAACTATCTGGTTATTTGTGATGCTGCTTGCAAATAATCCAATAGCAATATAAGCCATGCTCATCAACAGCATACCTAAATAACCGCACAATACAGCACCGTGATCAATTGGGCCCAATGCCCAGACTGTAATGTAATAAGGTAGAGTTAAAGCTAATGCTACTGCAATAAGTATTAGACAAGCTAAAAATTTTCCAAGAATTACCTGCCAGTCGGAGACAGCTTTAGTTAAAAGTAGCTCCAAAGTTCCAATTCGTTTTTCTTCTGCAATCATTCTCATGGTAAGGGCAGGTATAAAAAAGAAAAGTGTAAAATAAGCAATGGAAAAGAAGGGTTGAAGAGTCGCCTGACCGATAAAGAAAATATCGGAGCCAAGCATCCAAGTAAAAAATCCGCTTATTCCCAAGAACACTACAATAAATATGTAGGAAACCAGCGAATCGAAAAATGAATTAAATTCTCTTTTAGTAATTACCCAAATAGAATGCATAGTTTAATTAGTTGTTAATTCTCTGAATATATCTTCCAGTTTAGTTTCAATCGGAGTCAGTTCCGTCAATATCCAATTTTTCTGAACACAAAGCTTAAAAATATCTTTACGCGAACTATTATTTTCCTTGCTTGTTACGAAAAATGAGTTTAAAGATCCCTTATCGAAATCAACCA
This sequence comes from Ignavibacteriaceae bacterium, assembly GCA_026193755.1. Classification (GTDB taxonomy): domain Bacteria; phylum Bacteroidota; class Ignavibacteria; order Ignavibacteriales; family Ignavibacteriaceae; genus IGN2. The sequence goes on from JAPHUI010000170.1 coordinate 4,075, forward strand.
TTGATACAGACTCCAATTCTTTCAAAGCAGAAATAATTTCATCAGAACTATTTGCTTCAGCAATTTGAACCCGCACCATCTCTTCCCCTCTTGCTCTTTTTCTAAGCGTATCAGATGTCCCATCGGCAACAATTTTACCCTGATTAATAATCAATATCCTGTCGCAAGTAGCTTCCACTTCCGGTAGAATATGAGTGCTGAGAATAACCGTTTTCTGTTTTCCGAGTTCCTTTATAAGTTTTCTTATTTCAACAATCTGGTTTGGATCAAGCCCTGTAGTTGGTTCATCAAGTAATAAAATTTCGGGATCGTGAATCATTGCCTGAGCTAATCCTACTCTCTGCCTGAACCCTTTGGATAGTTCGCCGATCTTTTTGTGCTTCTCCACATTTAGACCGCAAACATAAACCATTTCGCCTATTCTATTCTGAATTTTTTCTTTCTGGACCCCCTGCAAGTCGGCAACAAACCTAAGATAATCTAAAACGGGCATATCATAATAAAGAGGATTATTTTCAGGTAAATAACCAATCTTCTTTTTAATTTCATCTTGCTGCTCAAGTATGGACATATCATTTATTTTGGCATCCCCATCGGAAGGAGCCATATAACAGGTAAGTATTTTCATAGTTGTGGTTTTTCCGGCACCGTTCGGTCCGAGA
>JAPHUI010000229.1 GCA_026193755.1 Ignavibacteriaceae bacterium
ATTCAGTTCTCTAAGAGCTTTGATTCGCTCGAATCAAGTTAAAGCAGAAGAGATGGTTTCTAAACTCTCGGAGTTTTATAGATATTCATTAACTACAAAAAACAATTCAGAAGTTCCACTAATTGAGGAAATAGAAGCCATTGAACATTACTTTGAGATTGAGAAAATTAGATTTGGTGATAAATTAAAATATCACGTAAACATTGATTCCTTGGCAGAAGAATACCCCGTCCCTTGTTTTTTAATTCATCCCCTTGTAGAGAATGCAATTAAGTATGGAATGAAAACAAGCATAATACCCTTGCAAATTAAAATTGAGGCGCAGGTAAAGAAAAACAAACTAATCATCTGTGTAAGTAATTCTGGAAAATGGTTAAAGCATCCCAATAACGTAGATGTTTACGGTACTAGCACTGGCTTAGCCAATATAAAGAGCAGACTGGAATATTCTTTCCCTAACAACCATAAGATTGATACGAAAGAAGAAGATGGATTTGTCAAGGTTATCATTGAAATTCAAAAGGAGATAAAATGAAATTATCATTTAAATCTATAATTGTTGATGACGAAGAACTTGCACGTGAAGATTTAAAAGCCTTATTAAAAGATTTCGGTGAAATTGAGATAGTGGGGGAAGCGGAAACCGCTGAAGATGCTAAAACTCTGATTAAAAAGGTGGATCCGGATTTGATTTTTCTTGATATACAAATGCCCGGGAAATCGGGATTCGAAATGCTGGAGGATATTCAAACAAACGCAAGAATTATTTTTGTAACTGCATATGATGAATTTGCTATCCGTGCCTTCGAGGTAAATGCAAAAGATTACTTACTTAAACCCGTGAATAAAGAACGGTTATCAAGGGCAATTGAACGATTGAAAACCGAGCAGGAAATAGAAAATAATATCCAGTCAAAACTCTTATTTACCGATAGTATTTTTCTTTCAGTAAACAACCATTACCGGTTTATTAAAATTTCTTCGATTATTAAAATTATCTCTGCAGGTAATTACTCTGAAATTTACACATCTTCAAAAATCAAGGGGCTGGTGCTAAAAACACTCAAAGAATGGGAGACAAGATTACCGTCTAATTATTTTATAAGGATACACCGAAACGCAATGATAAACCTTGAATTTGTAGACCATGTTGAGGGATGGTTTAATTATTCGTATAAAGTTTTTCTAAAAGAAATTGATGATCCACTCGTAATGAGTAGACGTTATGCTGCTAGGCTTAAAGATAGGATGATATAGACCTTAATTTATAATAAAGGGATAACGATATCTTCTCAAAATTTAAATTAAACAGAGATGTAATTTAAAGAGTTTAATTTTTCACCAGTCGGAATCCATTAAATATTAATAGAATATTAAAAATTTTTAGTGACTGCGTAGTTAATTACTCATTAAGTGGTATTGAACTGTTTAGGTACGATCGGTCGGTAAATTTTATTTATTATAAAAAGATGATCTATTGAAGATAGTTAACGTAATGTTCAATTAGTATGTCTTAAACCATTATTTAGGTGCAATTTTCTTAAGAACATATCTATAGTTTAACCAGCATAATTTATCGCTAGGTCTTTCAATGACGAATGGTTTTGTCTTTGGACTTTCCCAATTGTCCTTAAGACTAAGATAATGATCACCAGCTCTATCAAGAAATTCATCTGATGCATATTCAATAGCTTTCCACTGCTGACACTCAGGCATTGGCTTGCAGGACCGTCTAAACAACGCTTCGACATATCGCTCAGGAGGGGGTTTAGGTGTGGGCCAAAAGAGACGTACTTTGTTGCCATCAACTGTACCGTTGATATGTTTCCCCTTCATACTTGTAATCTTATAGAAATACTTATTTTTTTCATTCTTCGTTCGCCAATATGTTGGGTCATAAAGCGTACCATAGTTAATATCAGCAATAGTAACTATCCCTTCTTTATATCTCCACTTCCCTTTCTTCTTTTTAATTGTAAATTCAACTCTAAGTTTATAATCAAAGCGTCCTCCGTATCTGATAGGTTTATTGTCCGGCGTTTTCCACTTTGGAATTTCATATTGACGTTGTTCGTAACCGGTAAAGAATACTCGCCACTTTTGCTCTTCGCCTACCTCAAGAATGACCTTTCGTGATGTGTTGCCACTACCATCAGTTAAATTTATAAACTTAACTTCATCTTTATATTTTTCTTCCTTAAATTTTTTGGCTGTCTCGTTTATTGAAAGTGTAACTTTAGTCTTACTTCCGGGAGTAAGTGTCCCAGTAGAATTCGATACATCTAGCCATTTAGCATTCTTCGTTACCTTGTAATCGAGTGGATTATTACCTTTGTTTTTAAGTGTGTATGTTTTCGAACCTGGAACAAACACTCCGTCCGGATTAGGACCAGAGGATTCAAAGCCATCTTTGGGAGTGACGACAAGGTGGTGAGTTGGTTTGAACTTTATTTCAACTTCGAAAACAGATTCACTACAATATCCCTCGCTAACCTTAAATGTTTTATTTAGTTGTCCATTCTCAATAGCTTTGGAATATTCAGAACCGGATAGAGAATCATAGATTGCAAGATTACAATCGGCTAAGTTTTCTCCATTAGGTCTTATACCTGGAGTAAATTCAACCTCCGGAAGTGAAAGGTATAATAAGTAGTTTGTTTTGTCCTGATCGACGTAAGGATTGACTGGTTGAATCGCGATAGAATGAAACTTATTTGGATCCATCGGGAACTCGTATCCTGTAATGGATGCTTTTATTTGTTCACGACCGTTGTAAACCCTCACCCAGCCTTTAAATTTTTCTACGGTAAAATTAAGTGGGGTGCTCCAGGTCGTGAGTAATTGTGTATCAATGTGTTTCCTCTTTTTTGTTGAAAGATCATATTGATATCTCTGGATAAATACAGCGCTGGAAATTCCTTTAAGTTGGCATTCTACTTCCCCCTCACTAGTTTTTAAAACACTACTATTTATGATGGTAACCGATGCCCTTTCACTATAACAAAGAATTACATAATTTTTCGGAGGAAGTTTCATATTGCCATACTTTTGGTTAAAGAGAGCAATATCCTTAAGCAATTCTTCATTCATCTTACTTACTTTTTCACAATTGTTATCCGGATCCATTACAATCATATTATTAAGCATTATAGAACTATTAATGATCTTTGTGAGAAGCGGTGGTGTTGTGTCCTGTGCGTCAACTAAAATATGAAAGGAATAAAAAAATAGAATTGTTAGAAAGAGTATTTTAGGTCGAA
>JAPHUI010000080.1 GCA_026193755.1 Ignavibacteriaceae bacterium
CTCATTCGATAATTTATCGAAATTATAAAATCCAGCCCAGTATCCCTGCCCTTCAGTTATGATAAAATTACGTAAGATTACCGTTAATTCTTTTCCGGATTTTTCTTCTTCAAACAATTCAGTTAAACTTTTAAACAAATTATTTTTCAAGAAATGACTGGTTAATAACGCTCCTCCAGCTATTCTTACAGTTGGAAAATTCTGCGGGCGACTCTTGAAGAAATTCCAGTCTTCTTTTTTAAAAGTAGTACCGTCATATTCACTCTGAATAGACTTCCAAATTTCATTCAATTTTCTTAAGTATTCAGAAGTTGCTTCATATCTGTAATTTGATTTTTCCGGCAATAATCCACTTACGTTAAACAGAGCACTTTCAGTAATTTCAGGAAAATTTTCTTGTGATCTAAAATTATTCAGAAAATTTACGTTTACTGCTTTTGCAAGCTTGAGCATAATTTCTTTATTTTTAGAATATCCAAGTGCTTCAAATACCATTTCGTAAATCAGTTGTTCCCAGATTTTTAAATCGCCGAAATCATTTACACTGTACTTTTTATTAAAAAATTCCTCACCAAAATCATACTTTAAGATGGGTTCTCTTATATTCATTTCCTTCAGATAAATCATTTCTTTAAGTCTTTGAAGCATACGTTTTGACTTATGCTTAACCCTTTCCATACCAAGTTCAAAAAGAAAATCAAGCTTTTCTTTTTTGTAAACAACATCATTTCTGCCAATGCAGGCCATTTCAAATATTTTATTTTTCTTCTCCGCGCGGACAGCATCTAAGATTGCACTATTAAGATTCTCATTTATAAAATCCAAAATGCAAATTGAATGTATCTTTCTCCCGTCCTTGCTAAATACAAATGGCTGGTATTTATCTTTTGAGATAACAACGTGCAGAATAACTCTGTTGTATTTTTTGTCGAATGAATGTCCGTGCGTTTTCCAGTCACTTTGCCATGTATCTATCTCAACATCGCCAAGGTATGTTATATTACCAAATTTAATTCTTGCGTTCATGAAATCCGGTCCTGCTGAATCTTTGTTGTGAGTACCTGGATCGATTATTTCTATATTGTCCTGGTTTTCAGTTGTAAGTACTTTTACAAACTTGTTTTCTTTCCAGATTTCATAAATGAACTTTTCCTTAATACTCATATATAGACAAAGTGTTTACTATTAAATTCTACATCGTTGCTTTAAAGATATTTTCTTTTCTTAATAAAGAAAACAGAAAATTAAGTATTTTTTATTACCATTATTGATCGTTAATATCCGAGGTAATTTAAATTTAGAAAATGAGAAGAATTGATGGTCAAACTGAGAAACAAAATCAGTTTTTAAGTTGAAGATTTCGGGAGATAATTTTATTTAGGGTGGCCAACTCATTTTTTGCTGCCTCAGCAAAATCTTCACCTAAACTTTTTTGAATTATTCCTCTGCTGACGTTTATTAAAAAGGATGATTTATTCCCTGAAAACAGAATCCGTGTAATATCTTCAAGACTGCCACCTTGAGCCCCTACTCCGGGAATTAATAATGGAAGATCTTTTATTACAGCAAGGTTCTCTTTAAGTTCATTAATATTGGTTGCACCGAATACTATTCCACAATTTAAATTTTTATTCCAATCATGAATTTTTTCAATTACACATTGATAAAGATATTTACCACCTTTCATTTGCTGTTTTTGAAAATCAGCTGAACCTGGGTTGGAGGTTAAAGCAAGAATAAAATTGATCTTGCTGGTGTAAGAAAGAAAAGGTTCAAGAGAATCCTTCCCCATATAAGGATTTAATGTTGCTGAATCAAAATCAAAATGTTCATAAATTGATTTAGCATATAAACTGGACGTATTACCAATATCTCCACGTTTACCATCAGCAATAGTTAAAATTTCTTTCGGAATAAATGATAACGTTTCTTCCAGATTCTTTAAGCCGTCAATTCCTTCACTTTCATAAAAAGCAAGATTTAGCTTATAAGCAGCTGCTGATTCTTTTGTCGCTTCAATAATCGTTCTATTAAACTCAACAACTGGATTATTAAATGAAGATAAATGGGAAGGAAGTTTCAATGGATCTGTATCAAGCCCAACACATACAAATTTTCCCGCTGAATTGGCAGACTTAAGTTTTTGAATAGACTGCATTATTTAATTCTCAAGTATAATTTTTTCTGGTCCGATACAGGTTTGCTAAAATCCCAAGCATAAACATATTTACAATCAAAGAACTTCCTCCATAACTAATAAATGGTAACGGAATTCCGATCACTGGCAGTATCCCAACCACCATTCCCAAATTAATTACAAAGTGAATTAGATAAACCGATAGTATCCCTATCGCCACAAGACTTAAAAATTCATCTTTAGTGTTGTAAGTTATTTTTAATATTCGCAGCAGAAGATAGAGGAAAATACTAATTACTATTATACTTCCTATGAAACCAAATTCCTCTCCAATGACACAAAATGCGAAATCAGTCCATTGTTCAGGAATAAATTGAAGCTGTGTCTGATTGCCGGCAAGGAACCCTTTCCCTGTAAGTCCGCCAGACCCTATTGCAACTTTTGCCTGAATGGTGTTGTAACCGGAACCAAGCGGATCAGCCATTGGGTCTAAAAAGGATTGAATACGTTTTTGCTGATGAGGGCTTAGTGCACGAAAAACGTAATCGGCAAAAAAACCGCTGGATAGATTAAATGCAAATATTGAAGCGCTGAAAAAAAGATTCTTCTTAAAAACGATTAAGAAGATAAGAACGAGTATTAGAGCAATAATGAAATAAGTCAAGCCAAAAATTGCTGAGATAGCAACAAAAGCTGGTGATAATACTACGAAAAGTGAGAAGCTGCTTATACCTTTCCAAAAAAACATTATTAAAATAATACATATAAAAACAATAGAAGTACCCATATCGGGTTCAAGCAAAATAAGTAATATTGGAGTTACTCCAATTGCCAGTGTAAATAATATATCTTTAAATGAGTCGATGTCAGTGTTGTTTCTGCTGAGGTATGCTGCAATTGCTAAAATGGTACCTAATTTTGCAAATTCGGAGGGTTGAAATCCTGTCGAACCGATCATAATCCAGCTTTTAGATCCAGAGACATGCTTGCCAATTAAAAGAACCGCAATTAGTAATCCCAAAGAAATTAAATAGCTTGGAACCGCTATCGATTTGAAAAGATTCGCAGGTAAAGAATATGTGATAAAAAATAGACTTAGCGCAATCACTCCCCAAATAACCTGCTTCTGAAAATTTTCATGTGCAATGACATTATTTACGGTTGAGCTGTAAATTGCAGCTAAACCAAATCCGAAAAGAAATAATGCGGGTAAGAAAAGTCCAAAATCAAATTTATCTTTTATGTTATAATCAATTCTCAAAACAATTTATTCTTTAGTTATTTTCAAGTGATGCAATTTTTTCATCCAGCACTTTACCCTCACCTTTAAAACTATTTAAATATGTCTGAATAACTTTTTGTGCAATAGGAGCAGCATGAGTTCCTCCGAACCCAACATTTTCTACAAGAACTGCTACAACAATTTTTGGATTTTCATATGGGGCAAAACCAACAAACCAGGCATGGTCCTTGCCATGGGGATTCTGAGCTGTTCCTGTTTTACCTGCAATATTTATATCAGGTAAGCGAATATGTGTAGCTGTTCCGTGTCCATTGACAACTAAAAACATACCTTCTTTTACAACATCAAATGCAGCCTGGTTAATGTGCGTATCGATTTCTTTATAATCAAACGGTACAAGTTTTTCTGAAGCAGGATCGATGTATCCTCTTACAAAATGAGGAGTTTTCATCCTTCCATTATTTGCAATTAATCCAACGTATTGCGCCATTTGTAGAGGAGTGACACTTATTTCTCCCTGTCCGATACCAAGACTAGCCATTATGCTTTTAGGCCAATTCTCTCCATATTTTTTTACATAATAATTTTCAGCAGGAAAAAATCCGGCAACTTCCTCTGATAAATCAATATTAGTCTTCTGACCAAACCCAAATCTTGTTGCGTATTCATGCCATTGTTCCATACCTATTTTGTAAATGAGCTTATAAAAGAAAGTATTACAGGATTTCTCTATTGCTGAAACAACGTTAATAGTACCATGTGAACCATGACATTTAAAAAACCGACCGTATGTAAAGCCACCTCCACAATAAGTTGTGTATGAAGTATTTATCAACCCTAAATCTAATGCGGTTATTGCTTCAAGCATTTTTATTGTTGAACCGGGGGGATTGACAGACATTGTTGCACGGTTAAATAATGGTTTACCCGGATCGTTATATACATCTTCTAAATAATCCCTTGATGTAAAGAATGAAAATTGATTCAAATCATAATCAGGAGAGCTGACCATCGCAATAATTTCACCAGATGTTGGATCAATTGCAACAAGCGCTCCCCGTTTACCGACAAATTCTTCTTCAGCAACTTGTTGTGTTGAGGCTTCCATACCTAATACTAAGTCATTTCCTTTTACAGGTAAAATATCATCGACACCATTAAGGTACCTACCTATTTGTTTTCTCCTGGAATCAACAAGAACATATTTATAACCTTTACTACCGCGTAATAATTTTTCATAAGTCTTCTCAAGACCATTATGACCAACATAATCTCCAAGATTATAATCTTTACTTTCTTTTTCCAGTTGATCCGGCGAAATTTCTTTTGTATAACCAAATGAATGAGAAGCCATAATTCCAGCAGGGTAATATCTTTGCATTTCTATTATATAATCAACACCCGGCAGATGTTCAGAATTTTCCTCGAGCCACGCAACAGTTTTAAAGTTTATTTCCCGCCTGACTTTTATAGCCAGGTACTTTGAATATCCACGGTTTTTATAAAGAAGATCTTTTATAAAACCGGGGTCTGCATCAATAACGATTTCAATTATTTTATTCAGGCTGGTATCATAGTAGGCTGGTGTAATTCTCAGAGTGTATGCGGGAATATTACTTACAAGAACTTTATAATTTCTATCATACATTATTCCGCGAAGAGGTTCCAGCTCAAGACTTTTTATACTGTTATCAGATGATTTCATCTCATAATCTACTCGGTGCAGAATCTGCATTTGGAACAATCTGCCATACAATATTACAGCACTTGTAATTATTATAATGTATATAATTGTCTTTCGCTTTATCGATCCGAAATTATCTGTTTTCACTTAAAAAAGTCCTTTTATAAGGTACAATAATCACCAAAATACTAA
>JAPHUI010000029.1 GCA_026193755.1 Ignavibacteriaceae bacterium
AAGTTGTTGTATAGCTTTTCCCCGCATCAAGAAAGTTTAATGAAACTTTTATCGTTCTTTCATTTTCATCTGTAATACTTCCGAAGAACCATTTATCTGTGTTTCTTTCTTTTCTTGCAACGGTGATAAAATCTCCAATCTCTCCATTAATAACAATTGAAGTGTCCCAATCAACACCAACATCTCCGATGAACTGAAATGCAGGATGTCCCTCATAATTTTCAGGAAGATCTGCTGCCATTTGCAACGGGCTGTAAATTACAACATACAAAGCCAGCTGATGCGCAAGTGTTGTGTTAACCTGGTTATTTTTTTTATACTTATTAAATTTGATATCAAAAATTCCCGGAGTGTAATCAATAGGTCCTGCAAGCATTCTTGTAAAAGGAATTATTGTTAAATGCTCAGGGGGATTCCCACCATCAGGTGACCAGGCATTGAATTCCTGTCCACGTAATCCTTCGGCACTCATCAGGTTAGGATATGTTCTTCGTTGTCCTGTTGGCTTAATTGGCTCATGAACATCAAGCATTAACTGATATTTAGCCGCTTTCTCCATCACTTTTCTGTAATGATTTACCATCCATTGTCCATGATGATATTCACCTTTAGGAATTATTTTTCCCACATAACCTGTTTTAACAGCATGAATTCCCAGGCTTCTATATAGAGTGAATGCTGTGTCAATCTGTTTTTCGTAAGTCTTAATAGCTGCAGAAGTTTCGTTGTGCAAAATAATAGCTACATTTTTTTCTTTCGCATAACGGACAACTTCTTTTAAATCATAATCTGAATATGGAGTAACAAAATCAAAAATACCTTCACGGTCTGCTGTGCCAATCCAGTTCTCCCACCCAGTGTTCCAACCCTCAATAAGCAGAGCACCGATTCCATTCTTTGAAGCAAAGTTAATATAACGCTTTGCGTTTGCAGTTGTTGCGCCGTGCTTTCCACTCTTCATATCCCACGTATTTTTCCCTAAATGCATTTCCCACCAGATGCCCATATACTTTGTCGGTTTTATCCACGATACATCTTTTAATTTATTTGGTTCATTTAGATTAAGAATTGTGCATGAACTGACAAGGTCTGCGGCTTTATCAGCAATTAAAATTAATCTCCACGGTGTTACAAAAGGAGTTTTAGTTTGTACTTTTATTCCCGAATCATTACCAACAAGCTCACTTTGAAAGAGTAGATTTTCTTTGTCAACTTTCAAAGTCATATTAGCATAGTTTGTTAGATTAGCTTCAAGAATACTGATGTAAATTCCGTCATCGCTTTTCATTGTAACAGGCAAGTTTACAGCATTCTCCGAAATGTAAGTTTGCGCTAGTGCTTCATTACCTCTTTTTGATAAGGCATCTATTTCAGTAAAACGAGTTGTGTTAAATAGGTGCTCATAAATATCCCAATCACCGGGAGTCCACCAGCAAGTGTGGTTACCCGTTAGTTTGAACTGTGTGTTTTCATCAAGAATAACTACATCATTTAAATTTTCCTGCTCTGGAAATTCAAATCTAAATCCAACACCGTCATTAAAAACTTTGAAAACAACGAAGCATTTTCTTTCCTCTCCAGCTTTTTCTTGTAGCTCAATCTTAAGTTCATTATAATTATTTCTAATAAATCTCTGCTCACCCCAAACAGTTTCCCACGTTTCATCAAACAAGGAAGTCGTGGAATTAACAACTTCTAAATTTTCGCCGAATGGATTTTGATCTTTAAAGTCAAAACTAAAATACGAAGTGTCAATCACCCGTCTGTCAGAAAAATTAATTAAATAACCCGGTTTTCCTTTTTCAGAAATAGAGAATTTAAGAGAAATTTTTCCGTTTGGTGATATTATTGCCCAATGATCTTTACTTGCGCATCCAATTATTAGAAAGGAGCTTACTAAATAAAATAATACGAAATAGAAATTTAATATCTTTTTCACAATAAATTTATCTGAAGAACTATTAATCAAAATCAAAATTAAAAATAGGAAAGACAGGTAGAAATCCACCTTTACCAATAATATTTATCAAACCGAGCTGCAATCCTTTAAGAGTGGCAGCATAATTTACAAT
>JAPHUI010000354.1 GCA_026193755.1 Ignavibacteriaceae bacterium
GTAACCAGGAAAGGTCCCGCAGTATTCGTAACGTCAATTGATTGCATCTGTGTGTAATTTACACCACCCCCGCCTGCACGATTATCACGAACGGTTAACCTGAAGTTTAGGGTACGCGAATATGTCGGCAAAATTTCTCCGATAGTTTGAGTGTTATTTAAAATATCTGATAGTTTCGGAAAATATCTATAAGACACATCAACCGGATCGAATGATCGGAATATCGGTGCATTACCAGACGGATTATTAGGATGGCCCGCCGGTCCTAGATCCCATTCTTCCCAGCAATAGGTCAAGGTATCGTTATCCGGATCAGATCCTGAGCCAGTAAGTATAAACGGTGTGCTTATTGGAATTGTGAATCCACCTGCAGGAACATTAGCAGTCGGTTCATTATTACCCGTGTTTGTAATAACCGGACAGGAATTGCCATTCCCATTATTTGTATAATTTACTATTTCAACAAAAGAAATATTGTGGAAATAATCATCACTGTGGTTCTGTAAATCTTGACTACCGCAAATTCCAGCATAAGCCATAATTGTACTTCCGCTGCCGGGTTCATAAGCTGTTGGTCCATTTCTATTTCCACCGCCGCAAGCGCTTTCATTTCCATTGAATGAATGATTACCTCCGTACTGATGTCCCATTTCGTGAGCTCCATAATCAATATAAAATGGATCACCGATTGGTTGGGATAAACCGGTTACACCTTGCGCTTTCCAACCTGCCTGGCATACCACTCCAAGATAAGCAACACCTCCACCGCCTGTGCTAAATACATGGCCAATATCATAATTAGCACTTCCAATAACTGCATCAAGATTTGTCTGGTTTTGACCGAGCATAGCACCACCATTATTATTGGTGTAAGGGTCAGTATTGGGATCAGTATAAATGATTAGGTCATTATTGGGAATTAATTCTAATCTCACAGCAACTTCATTTTCGTAGACTCCTGTAACTCTGTTTATTGCCGTAACAACAGCAGCTAGCCCTAGTGCAACGGTACCTCCATGGAAAATTGTATACTCACCGGTTGCTGCGCAGGCAAGCCTATAAGTCCTTAATTGAGGACCTACCAAAGCATCTGGATTATTCATAACAAGATTTCTAATATGTTCACCAAACTCCGAATCTGTTCCAAGCACATTACAAACAGCATCAAGCTCATCTTCAGTTGGTAGGTAATCTTTTTTGAAGTAAGAAATGTAGTATCTGGTTTCGCCAAGAGAGTAAGGATCAATATAAACTGTTCCCTTATTTGAAAAAATTATTGCATGAAAACCTTCAGGTGTAATATCGAATCTAATCCTTGCCGTACCATCATCTACTCCTTGCCCGAGATATGTTTTTATTTGCGGATATTTTGTCGTAAGCTCTTCTGCCATAACAGGTGATTCAACAATTCTAAATGTAGAAAAGCTATTATCCGGAAAAGGTAAGCTTAATATAAAATCAGATTCTTTAACCCGAGTTATAATTTCACTTGGAACCTGGTTAAGGGCAGATGATAAATTCTGTAAATCTAGTTCAAGTGTCCGATATGATTGGGGAATTATATATCGTGTTCCAATGGTATTAATTTCAGTTTCAATTACATCATTCCACAGCTCAGCAAAATTCGATTGAGCATTTATTGCAGGGGAAAATAGAATTAAGATACTGATGAACAGGAAAGAGAATTTTTTTAGAGAAAAATTAAATCTCATAGTCTCTCCTAATTAATTTTAGATTTTATATTTATTATTTAAAACTCGACGAAAATAGGCATCAAATATTTGTTTGTCAATTGTCAAATTATCTTATTTTAGGCAGGAATTTAAAAGGTATTCATTTAGTTGTTTAAACACGATAAAAATTACTTTATTATTATGTTTGTATTATTAATTCAATAAGTGGGAATAAAATGATTAACAAAATTTTTACTATAGGACTAATTCTCTCTTCAATTCTGATTGCGCAGAATAATGAAAAACCATGGATAAAAGCAGAACGAGAGAACTTTGTGAAGATGAGGGAACTTTCAAAAATGATGTATCCTGGCGATTCGAAAATCGATATTACTTATTATGGGCTGGACTTGGCCATCACTACAAGTCCTAACTATTTAACGGGTAATGTTACTATCGGAGTAAAGTCAGATACAACTTCTCTCAATACTTGCTTTTTAGACTTGAGAAATTTTCTAACTGTTGATTCTATATTGCTGAATGGATCGTCTGCAGCATTTAGCCATTCAAACAATAAAATTGATATTACACTTGATCATACTTATTCTATGGGTGAACCATTTACGCTCATAGTATATTATCACGGTGTCCCCGGCGGAAGTGGTTTTGGGGGTTTTTATTTTAGCACACATAACGGAACTCCTATTATCTCTACTTTGAGTGAGTCATACAGCGGACCTTACTGGTGGCCTCAGAAAGACACTCCCGCAGATAAAGCGGATTCTTCAGATGTTTGGATAACGGTTGCAGATAATTTAATCCCGGTTTCCAACGGGACTCTCGAAAGCATTGTAAACAATGGAAACGGTACTCATACCTACTACTGGAAGGAACGTTACGCAATTGCAGCTTATCTTATCTCACTGGCAATTACTAACTATACCCAGTACAATACTTACTATAATTACAGTCCAACTGATTCAATGATAATAACTCATTTTATTTATCCTGAAAATTTCAATTACGTAAAACCATATGCTGATTTAACTGCTGGTATGATTGAAGTATACAGTAACAGATATGGTCAGTATCCATTTCTCCAGGAAAGATATGGACATGCAGAATTCAATTGGGGAGGGGCAATGGAACATCAAACATGCACTTCAATGGGATTCTGGGGTTCTGGTGTCGTCTCACACGAACTTGCTCATCAATGGTATGGAGATATGATTACTTGCAAAGACTGGCATCATATATGGCTTAACGAGGGCTTTGCTACTTACTCTGAGGCAGTTTATATTGAAGCAAAAGATGGTAAAGCAGCTTATGATAATCAAATAGCTAATGAAATGAGTCATGCCAGAAATGCAAATGGTACAATTTGGGTTCAGGATATTACTGATGAAAACCAAATTTTTAACGGTAATCGTTCATACTCAAAAGGAGCCTGTGTTCTTCATATGCTGAGAGGTATTGTTGGAGATTCTACTTTTTTCCACATTATGAGAGCTTACTCTGACGACCCTGACTTAAAGTACGGAGTCGCAACTACAGAAGATTTTCAGGCAGTTGCAGAAAGTGTTTATGGACAAGATCTGAATTATTTCTTCCAGGAATGGATTTATGGCGAGAAATATCCACAGTATACAATCGGCTGGAATAAAACTCTTGTAGGCGGCGATATCTATCAGATAAATCTAAATATTTATCAGGTTGTACGTCCCAATCCGTCATATTTTACTATGCCTGTACAAATCAGGTTTAACACTTCTCTGGGAGATACTACAATTACGCTCTTCAACAACGCACAAACTCAAAACTTCCAGTTCCAGATTGTTGGAAATCCGCAATCTATTGTTTTTGATCCCGGCAACTGGATTCTTAAAGATCTTCAGGGAGTTACGGAGGTGAAGGATTTAAATATTCCGCTTCAGTACAGTCTAAGTCAGAATTATCCCAATCCATTTAATCCATCAACAACTATTGAGTATAGCATACCAAAAAGTGGTAACGTTACTTTAAAAATCTTCAATGTTTTGGGAAAGGAAGTTGCAACTCTTGTGAATGGACAAAATGAAGCAGGTAAACATATAGTGAATTTCGATGCAACTGATTTGAACAGTGGAGTGTATTTTTATAAAATCGAAGCTGGAAGTTTTGTAGACACTAAGAAAATGATTTTATTGAAATAAGATTAAAAAATTAGTTAAATAAAATTAAGGCGATCATCTGATCGCCTTTTTAATTCAGATATTTTTAGAACTAGTTCATTGTTGCTCCGGTACTACTAATACAGGCTCGTCGAATTCCTTCAAATTAAGAATTCTTTTTATCTCTCTGTGATCTTCGTTCTCAGCTTTCTTTATTTGATAATAAATATCTGAAATATAAGAAGAGATGTCTTCCTTCTTCTTTAAATTTGTTCTGATAGTCTCTATATCAATAAAAACGGCTGAAAGGTGGTCATCTATATTCTTTAAATACTGATCAATTGATTTTTTCTGATCAGTCAAAGTATTTATAGTTATGCTGGCAATATTATTATTTGCGTATTCAACATTCTGCTGAATTTTATCCAGTTGATCTTCAAGAAAATCTTTATTGATTACAGGTTCTTTAGATAAAGAATATATAACCTTTGCTGCTTCTGAAGAATGATTCAGGTTTAATGTAAGTAATGTAGAATAGTATTTTATCAGGTTATTATCAGGTGAATGCGATACGTAAGTAAATCCAGCCACTATGCTCACTAAGAGAACGAATATAAAAATGCTTAATGTCTTCATCATTTACCTCCTTGAGTTTGAAAAACAATTAATAAATCACTTTTACTTTCTTATCGTCAAATTATTTTCGACAGAAAACGCATCTGTTCTATATCTTACAAGATTTTCAGCTACATCCTTTTGAACCTGAGATTTAACATATCCCTCTAAAATTACTCTTCCGTTATTTACAATTATATGTATTGGTGGATTTTTTATGTACTGCAATCCCTGGAACATCGGATTGTTATAAATTAATTTTGCGATTCTGATTCCAAATTCTTCCGGTCCGAATGTATTTTGCATTTCATTATTGACACTTTTTATACCCGGAATTTTTTCAATTTCTGACTGAAATTGACTTTTAAGCCACGGTAAATGAACCCAGCCTTTAAGAGTAACAACTCCGTTGTCACTGCTTACCGATAGCCAATCGAAAATGGTGTAAAAAAGGTTAGACTGAATTTTATCCATGATTGTCTGTGTAAGTTCTGAGTCGGCAATATTTGGAATTTCAACATTTAGGTTATTTACAATCGTATAATTCTCATCAACAGACTGAGCTTTAACTTCAGCCTGATTTTTATCATTCAGAGTCGGCACTGTTCCTGAAAGAATTATGTTGTTACCATTTACCTCAACTTTAATGTTGTCGTTATTCAACAAATGTGCTTGTGCCAGTTTGTATTGGACAAAGATTTTTAAATTGCTGGGTGAAACTGTTTGCCCGTGATCTTGTGCGAAGGATAAAGTTGTGGATAATCCTATAATAAATAATATTAATAGAATACTTTTTAGAATTGATTTATTTGTAGTTTTCATTTTTAACCTCATATCTTAATCTGTTAATAATAATCTAACCGTAATTAAATCGTAGCAGAGGTTTGAAAAATTTAGTTCCTTTCCTTTTTAGTTAAAATGAATAATTAAAACCTAATTCTATTTACAATTATTAAGACGAATAGCGATTGAAAAAGTTCGGATTTTTATTCTGATTGACAGCAAAGCCTTGTATTTATCAACAAATTGTAATAGAATTCTTAAAAGATATATTCTTGACATACAGGTAATCAATTCTTATTTTTGTTTTGCCACAGTCAATTAATAATATGACGGTGGCAATTTTTTTTATTAAAACCGGGAATTACAATGGCAGACGGAAACTTTGTATATCTTACCAGGGAACGAATAGTTGAGATAGAAAAAGAGCTAAAAGAAATGAAGACCAATGGGAGAAAGGAAATGGCTGAAAAGATAGCCGAAGCCCGTGCTCATGGGGATCTTTCTGAAAATGCGGAATACGATGCAGCGAAGGAAGAACAGGGTTTGTTCGAGCTGAAAATTTCTAAAATGGAAGACGTTCTTTCTCGCGCCCGTGTTATAGATCCTTCCCAATTCGAAAATGGCAAAGTACATATTTTATCCAAAGTAAAAATCAAGAATCTTAAGAATAATAAAATTTTCAATTACCTTCTTGTATCTCCCGAAGAAGCTGATTTTCAGGCAGGAAAAATTTCCATCACATCTCCGGTTGGGAAAGGGTTGTTGAATACTCAACTTGGTGATAAGGTTAAAATAAACGCTCCGGCTGGTATTCTGGAATATGAGATTATTGAAATTAATTAATAATTTGCCCTTCTGTTACTCTCCACGTTATAAAATATATTTAAGAAATGTTTTTGCTTAATTTTGGAACAAATAAATCATTCCAGAATAATTTGGGCAGATAAATATACATTCCGAAAAAATGACGAAAACTGTTGAACAAAAAACTCTTAAGTTTATTGATGAAAACAACCTTATTGAAAAAGGTGATAAAGTCCTGGTTGCTTTTAGCGGTGGAGCCGACTCTGTTTTCTTGCTTAACTTTTTACTTAAGTTTAAGAGGAGACTTGGAATCGAATTATCGGCTTTTCATTTAAACCATAAACTTCGTGGAAAATCTGCGGAAGAAGATGAAAAATTTTGTGCTGACTTTTGCTCAAAAAATAAAATTGAATTTCACAGTGTTTCCATAGAAATAAAATCTATTGCCAGGAAGAAGAAAATTTCAGTCGAGGAAGCCGGACGTGAAATAAGGTATGCAGAGTTATTAAAAACTGCGGAAAAATGTAAAGCTGAAAAAATTGCAACTGCTCATAACGCAAGTGACAACGTTGAAACTATTCTTCTAAATTTTGTAAAGGGTACTGGAACTAAAGGACTTATAGGAATACCTGTCCGCAGAGTAAACATCATCCGCCCGATTCTTTGTTTAAGTTCCGATGAAATCAGGAAATATCTTAATGCAAATAAAATTTCCTATAAGGTTGATGAGAGTAATCTAAGTAATGATTATGAAAGAAACTTTCTAAGGAATGAAATCATTCCAAAACTAAAACAAAAATTAAATCCGCGAGTAGAGGAAAAGATTACCAACACAGCCACTGTCCTGAAAGATGTTAATTCATTCATTGAAAACCAGATAAATAAGCTTACCCGAAATATTGCCAGGTTTGATGGTAAAGAGCTCGAAATAAATGTAAAAAAAATCTCAAAACTCGATGTTGGTTTTCGAAGTATTTTATTTAAATCCGTACTAGAAAAAAACTTTAGGATCGATTTGGACTCAGAAAATATTAAAGCTCTTGTTGAATTGGCTAACTCTCAAAGCGGTGCAAAGATTAATCTTAAAGAACAAGTTGTCGCATTTAAAGACAGAGACTTGCTAATTATTAGCAAACATTCAGATAAAAGCAGCCGCAGAGTAAATAAAAAAATAAAAATTGGTCAGAAACTAGAAATTGAAGGTAAGGTGATTTCAATTGAAGAAATCAACAAGAAAAATGTTAAGTTCGTCAACGATAAATCGATTGAATTTATTTCAGGCGACTCGCTGGAAAATGTTTTTGAAATAAGAAAATGGAAAGCCGGAGATAAATTCCAACCAATCGGTATGAAAGGAACTAAAAACATTTCCGATTATCTGTCTGATGAAAAAGTTTCCTCACAAGGTAAAAAGGGGAATCTTGTTTTGACGAATTCCGGAAAAATTGTCTGGGTGATAGGATTACGAATTGACGAGCGATTTAAAGTTACTCCAAAGACACAAAGAATTCTTAAACTAACATTTAATCGGGTTTGATTATGTCAGAGAAAATAACAATCGGTAAAGATGAATTTGTTCCTTTATTTTCTGAAGAACAGGTTCAAAACAGAATAAAAGAACTGGCGTTACAAATCTCTGCGGATTATAAATCAAAAGTTCCCATCTTTATTGGGGTATTGAATGGCTCATTTCTTTTTATGTCTGATCTGATTAGATATCTGACTATAAATTGTGAAATAGATTTCTTTAAGCTATCAAGTTACGGCGATGAAAAAATATCCTCAGGTAAAGTGAAAATGATCAAAGAGCTAAATTGCGAAGTGAACGATAGGGATATTATAATTGTTGAAGATATTGTTGATACCGGGCTTTCAATAAAATATATTGAGGAACTTTTTGCAGAAAAAAAACCCGAAACTATGAAGGTAATTTCTCTTTTGGTTAAACCGGGAAGCCTTAAATATGAAGTGAAAATTGATTATATTGGATTTAATATTCCTGACAAATTCGTTATAGGTTACGGTATGGATTATGCTCAGAAGTATAGGAATTTGCGTGGAATTTACGTTTTAAATGATAAAGGAGAATGAATTTTTAATGGATTTGAACTTAATAAAATTATTTATGGCTGATAATAAAAATGGAAAACAGCCACCGAAAGTTCCAAAAGGTCAGGGACCAAACCGACCGGATGATAATTTTGACTGGTCTAAAATAATTAGAATGGTTCTGGGATGGGGCGCTGTGATTTTTGCAGCGGTTATTGTTATGCAAGTTCTCAAAACCGGGCAGGAAAATTATGTTGATATTCCTTTTGCTGAATACCGTAGACTTTTAAATGAAACGGACAAAATTAAAGATGCAACAATTACTAA
>JAPHUI010000210.1 GCA_026193755.1 Ignavibacteriaceae bacterium
ATTAACTAATGGAAGAAACATAACAGTTTTCTCAATCCGACGGCTTGGAAAGACCGGGCTCATCGAGCACGTATTTAACAAGCTCAAGTCAGAGAAAAAGAAGCATCTCTTTTATTTAGATATCCTGTCTACAACAAATCTTAGCAGCTTTATAAATTTGTTTGCGACTACTGTACTCGGCAAGCTGGAATCTAAGCCGGAGAAATTTATTAAGAAAATAGGGAAAATTTTTACCGGCATAAGACCAGTAATCTCTTTTGATCCCAGCACTGGAGTGCCGGCACTGCAAATTAATATTCAATCCACTGAAGAAGCTGACAGGTCATTGCAAAATATATTCACCTATTTGAAAGATAGCGGGAAGAAGATAGTAATTGCCATAGATGAGTTTCAGCAGATTACAAATTATCCCGAAAAAAATGTAGAAGCTGTTCTGAGAACAAACATACAACATGCCGCAGGTGTTAATTTCATTTTTTCGGGAAGTCAAAAGCATATCCTGCTTTCTATCTTCAGTCAGTACGGGAACCCGTTCTACCAGAGCACCGAGATGATGCAGCTTGAACGTATACCTGAAAAAGATTACAGCGAATTTATTATATCCAAGTATAAAAAAGGGAAGAAAAATATCAGCGGCAACACAGTGGCAAAAATTTTGGAAATCTGCCGTTTACATACTTACTATGTCCAGTTTCTGTGCAACCGTCTTTATGGATTAAAGGATAGCACTATTACAGAATCACTTGTGAGCAATACTCTTGAAAGCATACTTAAAGAAAACGAACCCGTATATATTAACTATAGAAACCTCCTTACAGATTACCAGTGGAAAGTTTTAACTGCCATAGCTATTGAGGGTAATGCGAAGCTCATTACCTCAAAAGATTTTATTGCCAAACATAAACTTGGCACGCCCAGTTCGGTGCACTCAGCCGTGGGAGCTTTGCTTAGCAAAGAGATGATTTATAAAGAACAGGATTTTTATTTCATATATGATGTTTTTCTGGAAAGATGGCTCGAAAGCATTACTGTGTGAGCCCCACCAAAACAGGCAAAGCAGCAACACTGTGAAAGTTCTGCCCACAGGCTGAGTTTGTTATGTTTGAAGAATGCGGACACTATCCGCAGGTAGAAGAACCCCACGCACTTTTTTATTTGATAAGAGAGTTTTTCAGAAATTAAAAGAATTAATTATTTATATGATTGAGAAAAAATACGACTGGACCTACTTTAAAAGAAGGATCTACTTTAATGACTCTTCAAAACGGGAGCTCTTCCGGAAATGGGCAACGCCTGGTGGTATAACAGAATGGTTCATTGAGTTTGCAACGTATGAAGGAAGTGACGGAACAATACGGAAGCCTGATGAAGTTGTGCAAGCCGGAGATAAATACAAGTGGATATTTCACAGAGGTTCTGATGTGGAAGGGAAAGTGCTCGAAGTTGTTGAAGATACTTTGTTCAAATTTACATTTGGCAAAAATGATCCTGGCTCGGATGAGGATGTAATTGTAACGGTTACATTTTTCGAGCAGAATGGAAAAGTTTGGTTTGATCTTCTGCAGGATAATATGTCCGGCAGTAAGTTTGGGCGTGTTTACTACCACATAAGCTGCAATATGGGTTGGGCATTTCATATTAATAATATGAAATCTATAATCTCCTGGGGGCATGATCTCAGGGTTAAAGGTGTTAAAAGAATGCACGTTGATGCACCGAGTGCGTATCCCCTCGAAGATTATAAGTGGACATATTTCATTCAAAAAGAATATATAAAAGCACCACTGAAAGAAATATTTTTAAAATGGGCAACACCTAAAGGAATTACAGAGTGGTTTATAAAAAATGCGGAATATAAATCTCAGGATGGTAAAACCAGGGAAGCTGATGAAATTGTTGAATCCAACGATACATACACCTGGCAATTCTATTCCGGGCTGATAATGAAGGGAACCGTGCTGGATGTTGTGCTTGACTCCTATTTCAAATTTACTTTCGGCAAAAAAGAACCCGCTTCTGATGAAAATGTTATTGTTGAAGTTAAGTTTAGTGAAAAAGAAGGATCGACGGAGATTGAACTTAAGCAAAGCAATATTGCTGATAATGAATACGGAAAAGTAAGCTATAACTTAAGCTGTATGGTTGGTTGGAGCTACTTTATGACGAACCTAAGGTCTATTATTGAATCCGGTTTTGACTACCGCGAGAAAGATGAGCAGCTTGCTAAAGAATCCACAGCATATAGCCTGGAAGAATAATCTCATATTAAACTATTGCTCCCGCCTGTAAAAAAATGATTAGAGGGAGCGTTGTGTGGCTCCCTCTGAATATTTTAAATGAAACTTATTTAAGAAGAACCATCTTCTTAGCCAGGCTGAGTTCGCCTGTTACCAACTTGTAAAAATAAATTCCGCTTGGAAGGTTTTCAGCATTGAAGGTAACCTCGTGAGTTCCTTCAGTTTTATATTCATTTACCAGAGTTTCTACTTCTTCACCAACTGTGTTGACTACACTCAACCTTACAAGACCACTTATTGGAATTGAATATTTTATTGTTGTAACCGGGTTAAATGGATTCGGGTAATTCTGACTGAGAGTGTATTCTGTTGGTGACACAACCTGAACACTAATTGTTTCTGAATATTCAGAGCTGCCATCAAAGTCAATCTGTTTTAATCTGTATTGGTATTTTCCGGTTGTAAGATTGTCATCAACAAATGAATAGTTGTTTTCCTCTGTTGTTGTCCCGTGTCCTTCAACAAAACCTATTCTTTCCCAATTTCCAACATTCCGTTGAACTTCAAAGCCCGAGTTATTGGTTTCCGTTACCGTTTGCCAATTAAGTATAACTGAGTTTTTATTCGCATTTGCGGTGAATGCAGTTAGTTCAACAGGGACAGGGTTTACAGTTGAAAGAATAGTTCCAATATGTCCAGATGCCCAACCATGATTTTCATCAAAGAAAAACACTCTATATAAAAAATTAACTGACGGTATATTCTGTAATGTCCAGTTAGCTCCACCGTCCGAAGTGTAATAAACTATACCTTCGGGATTATCGTTTCCGCCGACTGC
>JAPHUI010000055.1 GCA_026193755.1 Ignavibacteriaceae bacterium
AAAAAAGAGTAACCGAAAAATCCGATTACTCTTATTATACAAAAAAAATGTTAAACTATATTTTTGGTTCTTCAGCAGCCTGTTGTTCAAGCAATTTATCATCTTGTTCGGCTTTTTCTTTAGCTTCTTTCTCTTTTAATTTTGCTTCTCTCTTTTCTTTCTGCTGCTCAGCTTTAGCAGTAACAACCTCATTATAATCAACAAGCTCTAATACTGCCATCTGTGCTGCGTCCCCATCCCTATGTCCTAATTTAACAACTCTGGTATATCCTCCGGGCCGATCTCCAATTTTAGGAATAATTTCGGAAAACAATTCTTTTACAACTTCTTTATTTTTAATCACATTCATTACCTGTCTTTGCGAATGCAAATCACCTTTGCGAGCTGTCGTAATTAATTTTTCTGAAAAAACTCTTGTTTCTTTAGCCTTGGCAAGAGTAGTCTTTATTCTCTTATGCTCAAAGAGAGATGTAGTAAGCGAACTAATCGTAGCTTTCCTATGACTTGTTGTTCTACCTAATTTTCTTCCTTTAACATTATGTCTCATCTTTTTCCTTTAGAATTTATTTAGGTTCAACTTCTTCTTTTAAATATTTATCCACATCCATTCCAAATTCTATTCCCAAATCCTCTACGATTTCCATAAGCTCAGCTAATGATTTTCTTCCAAAATTTCTAAACTTCAGCATTTCGGCTTCATCTTTTCTAACAAGATCGCCGAGTATTTTGATATTGGCGGCTTTGAGACAGTTATGTGATCTTACACTCAGTTCCAAATCGTCAACAGGTGTTTGCAGAATTTTCTTTACCCTGTCAAATTCAGTATCCTTTGGTGCTACTGGTTGTTCTTCTTCCTGTTCCATATCAAAATTGATGAATAACTGAATGTGTTCCCTAAGAATTTTTGCCGCCTGTGTAAGAGCATCATCAGGTGTAATAGAACCATCAGTTGATATATCCAGTACCAGCTTTTCAAAATCATTCTTATCACCGATTCTAACATTTTCAACATTCAATTTTACATTCCTGATTGGTGTAAATATCGAATCAATTGGAATAACACCAATTGTCTGGTCAGGTGAAGCATTTTCGTTAGCAGGAACATATCCCGTTCCTTTTCCCACCCTAAGCTCAACATCAAATTTTGCACTTTTATTTAATGTCGCAATGTGCAGTTCAGGATTTAGAATTTCAATTTCACTGCTTGCTTTCTGAATATCTGCTGCTTTCCACTCCTTCTCTCCATTAAACGATAGGTCAATCTTGCCTGGTTTTTTAGTAAGCAGTTTCATTCTGACTTGCTTCAGATTTAAAATAATTTCGGAAACATCTTCAACAACACCTTGAATAGTGGTGAACTCGTGCAGAATGCCGCTGAATTTAACAGAAGTAATTGCAGCACCGGTCAGCGATGAAAGAAGTACCCTTCTTAAAGAATTGCCCAGCGTGACACCAAACCCCCTTTCCAGGGGCTGCATAGAAAATCTACCAAACATATTCGTATAATTTGTTTCGTCTAAAACTACTGTTTCCGGCATAATTAAGTGTGATGTATTCATTAAAAAATCCTCTAAAATTTCAAAAAAAATTATTTAGAATAGAGCTCTACAACCAATTGTTCATTGGCATTTAGAGGAACATCCGCTCTCTCCGGAACCTGAAGAAAAGTTCCGGATAAAGATGCTTTATCTATAGTTAACCACGGGTAAGCGCTGTCTTTAACCCTCTTTAGTGAGTTGTGAATCGCGTCCAGCTTCTTACTTTTTTCTTTTACTTTAACAACATCTCCCTGTGATACAAGGTACGATGGAATATCTACCAACCTATCATTAACAGTAAAATGCCTGTGCTTAATAAGTTGTCTTGCCTGACTCCTTGAACCTGCAAATCCTAACCTGAAAACAACATTATCTAATCTTCTTTCAAGAATTTTTATCAGGTTTTCTCCCGTAATACCCTTTTGCTTATTTGCTTTTTCAAAATAATTTCTGAATTGAGTTTCAAGCAATCCGTACATTCTTTTAATTTTTTGTTTTTCTCTAAGCTGAATTCCGTATTCAGATATTTTCTGCCTTCTGCTCAGACCATGCTGACCGGGTGCATAATTACGGGATTCAATCGGGCACTTTTCAGTATAACATTTCTGACCTTTAAGAAAGAGTTTTTGTTTTTCTCTTCTGCATAATTTACAAACTGAATCTGTGTATCTTGCCATTTATCATTATCTCCTTAATTAAACTCTTCTACGCTTTGGTGGTCTGCATCCATTATGCGGTATTGGTGTTACATCTTTTATAGAAGTAATTTCCAAACCTGCAGTATACAAAGCTCTTATAGCGGCTTCTCTACCAGAACCAGGACCTTTAACTTTTACTTCAACTTTTCGAAGACCAAGATCATAAGCTTCTTTTGCAGCAGCTTCGGCTGAAGTCTGTGCTGCATAAGGTGTATTTTTTCTGGAGCCTTTAAATCCATTTTTACCTGCAGATGACCAGGATAATGTGTTACCATAAATATCCGTAATTGTAACAATCACATTATTAAAAGTTGCTTTTATGTGAGCAACTCCGTTAAGATCTACCTGAGTTTTCTTTTTTACTTTTTTTACTGATTTAGCCAAAAACTTTCCTCCGGTTTACAAATTTTATTTCTTAGTTGGTGTCTTCTTTTTGCCGGCAACTGTTTTACGTTTACCTTTTCTGGTTCTCGAGTTGGTACGGGTTCTTTGTCCTCTCACGGGGAGTCCTTTTCGATGTCGAATTCCTCTGTGAGAACCGATATCCATTAATCGTTTAATATTTTGCTGGACTTCTGAACGAAGAGCACCTTCAACTTTATATTCCGCAGTTATGACCGCTCTTATTTGTGCAACATCTTCTTCCGTTAAATCGCTGACTTTTTTCCCGGGATCTATTTTTGCTTTTCCCAGAATTTCAGAAGAAGAAGTTGGCCCTATTCCATAAATATACTGCAGACCGAATAAGACTTTTTTGTTTTTAGGTAAATCAACACCTGATATACGTGCCAATCTTAAACTCCTTTTTTAACCTTGTCTTTGTTTGTGTTTTGGGTTTGAACAAATAACCCGAACAACGCCTTTGCGTCTAATAATTTTACATTTATCACATATTTTTTTTACTGATGATCTTACTTTCATCTTACACCTGCTATTTATATCTGTATGTAATTCTTCCTTTTGATAAATCATACGGCGACATTTCAACTGATACTTTATCGCCAACTAAAATCTTAATAAAATGCATCCGCATCTTGCCTGAAATATGAGCAAGAATTTCATGCCCATTATCCAACTTTACCTTGAAAGTTGCATTAGGTAAAGTTTCTGTAATAACACCATCTATTTTAATAGGACCTTGCTTAGCCATTAACAAACCGTTAATATTTCCGGTGAATCGTTCACAACTAAAATTGTGTGTTCAAAATGCGCCGATGGTGAACCATCTGAAGTTAAAACAGTCCAATTATCAGAAGCAGTTCTAACAGCATAACTTCCTGCATTAACCATTGGCTCAATTGCTATTGTCATCCCATCTTTCAGTTTTGGACCTGTTCCTTTTTTACCAAAATTTGGAACAGCAGGGTCCTCATGTAAAAATTTACCAACCCCGTGACCGCAAAGATCTCTGACAACAGAAAAACCATTTTGCTCAACATATTCCTGAACAGCTGATGAAATATCGTGTACCTTGTTGCCGCTCTTCGCCTGCCTGATACCAAGATACAGGGATTCTTCAGTAACTTTTAAGAGCTTCTTTTTAGTATCAGAAATTTTTCCAACTGCAACAGTTATCGCCGCATCGCCATAATAATTATTTTTAAGAACACCAACATCTAGGGAAATTATATCTCCCTCTACCAACTTAACAGAACCGGGGAGTCCGTGAACCACTGCATCATTAAGTGATGTACAAATTGATCCAGGAAAACCAGGCAAACCTCCCTGAGAGTATCCTTTGAAAGCAGGGATTGCATTATTACTTCTAATATAATCCTCAGCTATCTGATCAAGTTCTATAGTTGTAACACCAGCTTTAGCATTACTTCCTACTAATCGAAGCGTTTCAGCAACTATTCTACAACTCTCTTTTATAAAATCAATTTCTTTTTTGGTCTTTATATAAATCACAAGCTAAATAAATCTACGTCCTCTGAATTTTCCGGATTTCATAAATCCATCATAATGTCTCATAAGAAGGTGTGATTCAATTTGTTGAAGAGTATCCAAAGCTACTCCAACAATAATCAACAAACTTGTGCCGCCAAAAAACTGAGCAAACTGACCTGATACCCCAAAACGTGAAATGAACGCTGGCAAAATTGCAATTATCGCAAGGAAAATAGACCCGGGCAAAGTAATTTTTGTCAAAATATTATCAATGAATTCAGAAGTTTGTTTTCCTGGTCTGATACCAGGTATAAAACCACCCTG
>JAPHUI010000046.1 GCA_026193755.1 Ignavibacteriaceae bacterium
ATTTAATAAAAATGTATCTTCACCATTTTCTTGATATGAAAATAATATTTGAAAAAGCGGAGTACGGCTGAGGTCTCGCTTGGGTTGTAATTCTTCAACCAATTTTTCAAACGGTAAATCCTGATGTTCATACGCTTCTAAACAAATTCGACGGACTGATCTGAGTAACTCCCTGAAACTCTGATTGTTAGAAAGATTGGACCGCATAACCAAATTATTTACAAAAACTCCCATCAACTCATCAAGCTCCGGTCTAATACGATTGGCAATAACAGTACCTACGCAAATGTCTTTCTGTCCCGAATATCGATAGATTAAAATATATAGAGCGGTTAATAAGACCATAAACAGAGTTGAGTTCTCCTGACGCCCAAGAGTCGATAATGTTTCTGCTAATTCCTGATCTATTGTAAATAACTCTGTATTACCATCGTATTTCTGGATTGCGGGTCGCGGAAAGTCAGTGGGAAGTTCAAGAGGTGGTAGTTCCCCCCGTAATTGATTTTTCCAATAATCTAATTGATGTTTGAGAACATCCCCTTTTAGCCATTGACGCTGCCACAAAGAAAAATCAGCATATTGAATCGGTAATTCGTGAAGAGAAACTGTGTCACCCTGAAGATGAGATAAATAATACTGAGCCAGCTCTTTCAATAACACATTGATGGACCAACCATCAAAAATTATATGGTGTATTACAAATAGAACTACATAATCAAGTTGCTCCAATTTAAAAACAACACAGTTCAGGAGTGGTCCTTCACTTATATTAAAAGTGTTTCTGGCCTTAGAATGTAATTGTTCCGATAAGATAACTTCTCTTTCTTGTGAAGGAACTTCTGATAGATCAATTAAAGGTATATCCAATTTCAGCTCACCTAAAATATCTTGATATGGTGTGCCTCTTTCCATTTTAAACCTTGTTCTTAATATTTCGTGCCGCCCAATTACCGCATTCACAGCCTTTCCGAAAGTACTAAAATCAAATTCACCCCTAATTCTATATGCCATTGGGATATTATAAACCGGAGTATTTGGTTCATATTTCTCAAGAAACCATAGCCTTTGTTGGGAAAAAGAAAGCGGAAGATATTCTGGCCTATCTACCTTTTCTATTGGAGTAGTAGCTCGCCGGTTATTCTCCCAATCTTTATTTCTTACTGCTTCTGCTAACTGAGCAATTGTCGGTGCCTGAAATAACAATGCAAGCGGAAGATTCTTTCCCATCCTCTTTTCTATTTGTGCAAATAGCTGCGCTGCCAGTAGTGAATGACCACCTAAATCAAAAAAATTATCGTTAATTCCTATAGCCTTTACCCCAAGTATTTTCTGCCAGATGGAAGCTAGCTCTCTCTCAAGCTCATCCCGTGGTGGAACATACTTTTCCGCAGTTGATACTTCCGAAACGTCAGGTGCCGGTAATGCTTTTCGATCTATCTTTTTGTTCGGAGTAAGTGGAAATTCATCCATCCTCACAAAGAAAGACGGTATCATATAATCCGGCAGCTTATGTCTTAAAAACTCCCTGAAGTCTGAAACCTGTATCGTTTCCCCTGATTCAGATATATAATATGCAACTAACTTTTTATCTCCACTTGCATCAGACCAGGCATTGACCGCTACATCTTTTATTGCCGTATGTTCTGAAAGAACATTCTCAATTTCACCAAGCTCAATCCTGAAACCCCGTATTTTTACCTGGTGATCTAACCGCCCCAGAAACTCAATATCTCCGTTGGACTTATACCTGGCAAGATCACCTGTCCTGTAGAGCCTTGAACCGGATTCACCAAAGGGATTGCTAATGAATTTTTCGTCAGTTAATTCAGGCCGGTTCAAATATCCTCTTGCAAGTCCTTCCCCTCCTATAAGAAGCTCTCCGGGCACTCCAATCGGAACAGGATTAAGCTCGTTATCCAATATATAAAACTGTGTGTTGGCAATTGGCGGACCAATATAAACTGCATCGTCCTCAGGTTCTATTTTCTTAACTGCAGACCACACTGTTGTCTCCGTAGGTCCATACATATTCCATAAACTTTCTCCTTTTGCCAGCATCTGCTTCGCTAATTCTATAGGCAGCGCCTCTCCACCGCAAAGCATTTTTAAGTCTGGTGCAGATCTCCACCCTGCTTCAATCATCATCTTCCAGGTTGATGGTGTGCCCTGCATTATTGTGGCCTTGCTATCCTTAAGAGCTTTAATAAGTAGTTTACCATCGGATGTAGTGCTTCGGGGGGCAATTATTAATCTCGCTCCTGAAATTAGCGGGAGAAAAAGTTCAAGTACAGATATATCAAACGATATTGTTGTAACCGAAAGAAGAACATCATCAGATCTAATACCTGGCTCATTCTGCATAGATAGTAAAAAGTTAACCACAGAACGATGTCCTATCTGAACTCCTTTAGGCTTACCCGTTGACCCTGATGTGAATATTACATAGGCAAGGTTATCCGGCCTGACTTTTATATCAGGACTTTGATTGCCCTGGAGTTTTATTTTTTCCCATTCTCTATCAATGAGTATCCTTTGACCATTAAATCCACTGAAAATGTCGGTTAACTGACTGGTAGTTATTATCACCTTGACCTCTGCATCATCTATCATATACTCTAATCTCTCAGCCGGAAATATCGGATCCATTGGCACGTATGCTGCACCACTCTTCAAAACTGCCAGCATCGAAATGAGCATCTCAACCGATCTGTCTATGCAGATCCCTACATAGTCCCCAGCCTTAACTCCAATACTTGTTAAATAATTAGCAACCTGGTTAGTCCGCTCATTAAGTCGACTATAGCTAAGCTTTTCTCCTCCGGATTCCACAGCAACTTTATTAGCCGATTGCTTTGCCTGTTCTTCAAAAAGTCCAATTACCGTACTATCATCTGGAAACGCCCCTTTCGTATCATTCCATTCGTTAAGAACTTTATTTTGAGCTTCCTTATGTAAAATTTGAATCTCAGATACTTTTTGATCGGCATTTTCACAAATTTCC
>JAPHUI010000098.1 GCA_026193755.1 Ignavibacteriaceae bacterium
GATGGGAATACTTCAGAGCATGGTGATTTGGATGCAGGGGACGGAATTTATTCCAGATTGATTCAGGTTGATCAGACGAATGATAAAGGAACCTACAGATTTGAATTCCAGGCTATAGATAGATCCGGAGCGTTGAGTAATATTATTAATCATTTTGTGCTAATCCAATGATAAAGTATTATATAATACTGTTTGCATATCTGCTAACAAATTATAGTTATGCACAGTATAAACCAGAATTCTTTAATCTTCCCTCAGATAAAAATTATTTATCAAAAATCACATCTCCTAATCCAATTAGCAACAGCATAGGAGATATAATTACGATTGGCGATACAGTTTGGCTAGGTACCAGCAGGGGAGTATGTGTCTCATTTGATAGGGGAAATAGCTGGACAAATTTTTATGATACTCCTCATTTTGGAACCGACGCTGTATCAGCGATAGCCTATAAAAATGGTGTGGTTTGGGTAGCAACTGCGATAAGCGTTGAAGGAGTTGGAGGTGGAAGCGTTGATAAAGGGACTGGATTAAAATTTACAACGGATAATGGTGTAAACTGGACAGCATTACCGCAACCTGTGGATAATGACAATGATACTGAGGAGATTTATGGAATTAATGTCATCCCGGCACTACCAGTAACAGTTGCTGAGCAAAATTTGACTTATGATATTGCATTCACTCCAGGAACCATCTGGATAACATCTTTTGCTGGTGGATTAAGAAAAAGTACCGATATGGGCCAAACCTGGATGCGCGTTGTAATTCCTCCAGACAACTTAAGTTCTATAAATCCTGAAGACACACTTGATTTTTGTCTTTCTCCTGTAGGAGGTAATTTTTGCGAAAATGGTAACCTAAACCATCGTGCATTTTCTGTAATATCAATAAATGATTCTACTCTTTATGTAGGAACTGCTGGCGGAATAAATAAATCTACAGATAATGGAATTAGCTGGGTAAAATTTAACCATCAGAATCAGCTTGAACCTATTAGCGGGAATTTCATTACTGCGCTTGGTTATAATTCATTTAATAGTACTGTTTGGGCTGCTACTTGGAAAGCTGAGGAAGCATCAGAATACTATGGTGTAAGTTCATCAACTAATGGTGGACAAACTTGGAATGTATTTTTGAATGAAGAAAAAGCTCATAACTTTGGATTTAGAGAGAACAATGTGATTAGTACTACTGATAATGGTGCATTTCGAACAACTAACCAAGGTAGAGCCTGGATATTACCGAGTGCTGTAATAGATACAGTATCAGATCCTACTTCCAATATCTATTTGCACACTAATATTTACTATTGTGCTACTTTTGAGAGTAACGATGTTTGGTTAGGTTCAAATGACGGTCTGGCACTGTTAAAGGAAACTTCGCTATGGAGAGGTGTTTGGAAATTATATTTTGCAGCACAACCATTGAAATCGAACAGGGAAACTTATTGCTATCCAAATCCATTTTCACCAAGACAGGAGCAGTTAAAAATTATTTACGATACGAATGATTTACCGACAAATGTTACTATTCGGATTTTTGATTTTGGCATGAATTATATTCGGACTATCATCCAAAATGCAGTCAGACAACGAAATATGAATGGACCTCCCGAATTCTGGGATGGTCGGGATGATAATGGAAACCTCTTACCAAACGGAGTTTATTTTTACAGAGTGGATATTGGTGATGAAGAACCTCTTTTCGGAAAAATAATTTATATGCAATAATTTGAAAAAATATTTTTTCATATTGTTTGTTTTTTTGAGCATAGTTGTAATAGCTCAACCAAAATTTACTGAGCTTGCTGTAAAACCCGGTGCATTCAGCAGAATTGGTTTTGGTGCTCGGGGAATTGGTCTGGGGAATGCAGTGTCCTCAATTACAGAAGGTCAATTAGTTTCATATTATAATCCGGCAATTACTCCTTTCCAGGAAAGTAATTCTTTTCAGGCAGGTTACTCCTTTCTTTCACTTGACAGATCACTTAATTTTTTAAGCTTCACAAGAAAATTTGATTTTTATTCTTCTAAAGACACAATTGCTGAAACGAGAAAACCCAGAACAACTGCAGGCTTAAGTATTGGGGTAATAAATTCGGGAGTTGGAAAAATCGATGGAAGAGATAATAACGGTTTACCAACCGGCGAATTATCAACTTCCGAAAACCAGTTTTTCATGGGTTTGGCTGCAAGAGTTTCCGAAAAATTATCACTGGGTGTCTCCGTTAAATTTTACTACTACAAACTTTATGAAGAAATCAGTTCAAATAGTTTAGGATTTGATGTTGGTGCTTTATATAGAGTCAACGAAAACTTTAATGTTTCTTTAGTTGTAGCTGACATCAACAGTAAATATAAATGGGATACCTCGCCGATATATCAACAGGAGGGAATTGTAAGTGAAGATAAGTTTCCTAACCTTAGAAAAGTTGGTGTGAGTTACCGGAATAAAGAAATTGGGATACTCGGAGCTATTGAGTTTGAAAATAGCAACGCTGAAACAAATATTTTAAGAGCGGGTGTTGAGTATAATATTTATGATCAATTTTACATTCGGGCTGGGTTGGATCAGTTCAATCTTAGTAATACAGATTGGCCAATCAAACCTGTACTAGGTTTTTCTTATTTCCAGGCATTAAGTAATTTTGTTGTGGGTGTTGATTACGCTTTTCAGATTGAGCAGTACTCAAGTTCTGACAGGCATATCGTAAGTGTTAATTTTAATTTTTAATTATAAATGTCATACCGGGCCTGATCCGGCATCTCAAATTATTTGAGTGGTGGATTCCGCACCAAGTTCGGAATGACAATTAAACTGGTATCTTTAATTTCTATTGATAGTATGAAAAAAGTATTACTAATAATAATTATAGCAGGTTCAATTTCACTGGCTCAATCCGCAGGCAATAGCGGACTTGCTTTCCTTAAGTTCGGATTTGGTGCCAGGAATATCGCGATGGGTGATGCTGGTTCAACTGCTTCGAACGATCTTTCGGCAATGTTTTATAATCCGTCAAGATTAGTTTCTTTGGAAGGAAATGAAGTGATGTTTATGCATAATGAGTGGATACAGGATGTAAGAAGCGAAGTTGGCGGAATTAAATGGAATATGTTAAACCTGCCATGGGCTGTTGGCTTTAATGTAACGACTATAAGTGATATCGAAGTTAGAGACAAACCAGGCGATCCCATTTCAAAGTTTAATGCGAATTATTTCTTTGCCAGCTTATCATCCGGTTTTACTGTTTTTGAAGATTTGGATTTTGGTGCTACATTTAAATATCTGTATGAAGGGCTGCTTAAGGATGAATCAACGGGATATGGTTTTGATTTCGGGTTGAATTATTTAACTCCCATTAAAGGATTGACTGCATCTGCAGTACTTAAGAACATCGGATCGATGAGTGAATTGCGAATCGAAAAAACCAAGTTACCTTCGGAACTTCGGTTTGGGGGTGTATATAACTTTGGACTGGAAACAGCAAAGCTGGGTTTTATTATTGCTGCGGAGTTTCAAAAATATCTTGATACAGAAGATATCCACATCAATGGCGGCGGAGAAATAGTTTACGACCAGACATTTGCAGCCAGGGTAGGGTATCAGTCAGGTTATGAAGCAAGAAACTTTACAGGCGGAATCGGTATTATGTGGGGAAATCTAAGATTCGATTATGCTTACATGCCTTTCTCGCTGGGACTTGGAAACGCAAACCTCTTTTCAATTCAATTTAAATTCTAATTTTCCTTTTCCTCAAGCACTTCATAAATCGTTACACTATGCTGTATAGAAACGTCGATGAACCTGTTTTCTGTAATATAAAATTGAAGAGTAATCTTATCACCTTTGGGAGTATAAGTTTCTGTTGGTACAACCTTTACAGCGTCGAGTTCTTTATCGTACTGCTTGAAAATTTTCCATAAAGTCTGGAAAACCTGTCCTACATTACTTTTAACAGTGGTTCCCCAATCCTTCAAGATTTTTACTACTTTTTCATTTTTGATAACTATTATTCCAACGGGAGCATCGTGTTTGTCGGAAATAAATAAACTCCCGGCATCATCCTCCACCACATTTAAATCAGGTTTTAAATTTTCCCAAACCTGATCTGTGGTCATTCCAAGTTTAAATTCATAACTACGTAAAGTCATTGAGCTATCCTGGGCAAAAAGGCTGAACGATAAAAGAATAATAAAGAAGAATGTTTTCATTTAATCTCCAATAATAAGATTTGTGTGGCTGAAATTTAAAGAAGTGATACTACTTAGACAAAGTTTTAATGAGTGCGCCCCTGCAGTAACCAACTACTGCAAGGGAAACTGATATGAAAACAAGATTATTTCATTAAGATCATTTTATTGGTTTTACTAA
>JAPHUI010000453.1 GCA_026193755.1 Ignavibacteriaceae bacterium
AAAATAATTTTTTAAGTGAACCAAATTCTTTGTAAGCAATTTGAAGCAATTTAAACAGATGAAAAATATCATTTGAAGAATAAAATCTGTGGAAAAAATTTGTTGAAGCAGATTTTCCGGGTGTAAAATCTTGAATGAACTTGTATGGCTGATTATTTGCAATCGCTAAAAATTTGTTGAGAGAGTTGATTATCTGTTTCACATTTCCATAAGCAAAAACGGAAGCTATGAAGGCCATTACTTCAATATCTTTATAATCATTAAAAAAATGAGGAAATTGAAGTGGATCAGGCATCAATTGAGACTTGTCAAACGCTTTGTAGTGATGGTCTAATTTTTGTTTTAGATTCATTTATGACAAATTAAAAAATTATTGCTTTTTAATATTAGACTTAAAATTTAACTATTGACTATTTAATCAGGTAGTTTTATGATTACTATAAATCAATGCAAATTATATATGAAATTTAAGTTAATATTTATTCTTTTTTGTTTCATTTCATTGAACATTTATGCTCAAGGGGGAACAATAAAGGGCCGAGTTACAGATAGACAATATTCCGAGCCTTTAATTGGAGCAAATGTCATTATTTTAGGTACTGAATTAGGAGTTGCAACTGATATTGATGGTTATTATGAAATTAGTAATATTTTCCCAGGGATGTACGACATAAGGGCCGCTTTCATTGGTTATGCTACAATGACATGGCAAGGTGTCAGAGTAACAGCTTCAAGAACAACAACTTTAAATTTTGAACTTGAATGGGACGCCACAAGTCCAGTTGAAATAATTCAGGAAAAACCATTGTACGAAAAAATGCCTAGAGGCTGTGGACTCTGGTCTGAGGATATAATCCCAATCAAAGAATTTTATTATATAAATACTCTAGACAGTTTTAAGTATCACCCGCCTGAATTAAAACCAGTTGTAGTAGAACATCCTAGTAAAGAAAATTAATTTATAGGTTTTAACTATGAAGAAATTATTCCCAATTACAATTTTTACTTTATTCATAATTTCATCTGTATCAGCACAAAATGAAAATGATAATTGTCCATCTCTGTTTACTCGTTCCACGATCAAAAATCCAAAAGTTCAGATTACAAAAGTTGAGGTTGTAGATTCGAATAAATTCACTGTGTTACCACAATTTGTACTGGATAAAAATTCTATTTCTGAATTAATAATCTATACTGAAATAGTAAAAAGAGCAGGTGTTCAGGGTCATGTTGTTGTAAAAATTAATTTAGACACTAACGGAAATGTAACTAAAGGAAAAATAATTAAAGGAATTGGAGGGGGATGTGATGAAGCTGCATTAGATGTTTTATCAAAATCAAAATTCTATCCCGCTGAGATTAAAAAAGAAAAGGCAGAATCTGAAATTGAAGTTTGGATTAACTTTTACTTGATTGATTTTGTTGATAAGCCGGCTAATTATATTGACGAAATAGAATATAAGGTATATGCAAATTTGATTGAAAATCAAAAGGTATTAAAGTTAAATAAATTGGGGGAAGCTTATTATTTTGAAAGTGAGAACTATGAAAAGGTATCTAAGAAAGAAGGAAATATCCCATTAGGATTGTTTACAAAGTTAAATGATTTCATAATCTCACAGTGTTTTCAAAAATATGAACATTCTTTCGAGTCTTCTAAACATTTTCCTGATCCCGTAATTACAATTAAAATTAATTTTGGCTCAACTGAAAATTATGTTTCATTCAGAGAATCAGATAATATTCCAGTTGGTCTTTGGGCTCTTAATAAACTGATCCTCTATGTTAAAGATCAAATAAATTGGGAAGAAGTTAAAGAATGAGTTTAATCCTTAAGTACGTATTAATATTTTGCATTATTTGGTTAATAAACCAAAATCCAATTATTGCCCAAAAGTTCAACCAGCTTGCAGATGCAGTAATTGAAAAAGACACTGTAAAAATTAACCAACTTCTTCAATCCGGAGTGGATATTAATACACGGCTTCCAACATCAGGTACTACGGTTTTAATGATAGCAAGTAGTTACTACTATTATGATGATATGGTCACGTACTTAATAAGCAAAGGCGCTGATGTTAATTTAAAAGATAATGAAGGAAAAACAGCACTGCTCTGGGCATCAAGCAATTCATTCCCTAACGCAAAAATATTAGTTGCGTATGGTGCTAAAGTTGATGAGCCTGCAAAAGATGGAATGACTCCTTTCCTTCAAGCCACATTAGGCGTTTCATCAGGTAAAGTACCAATCGAGATGTGTGAGCTATTAAGAAAGAATGGTGCGAATGTAAATGCTGCACTTACCAGAAAAAACGCTTTGGGTTGGACTGCATTACATTATGCTTCAGTAAATGGTGATATTAAACTTGTTAAATATCTTATCAAGTATGGAGCTAACGTAAAGAAAGCTACTGCTGAAGGATCTTCTCCTCTTTTCCTAGCTAAGACCGGAGGTTATGATGACATAGTTAAAATATTGAGAAACGCAGGTGCGAAAAATTAATTCAAATGTCCTAATATTTACCCTAAATGTTAAGTTAAATTTACTTCCTGAAAAACCCGACAATTCATATATTTGCTTCCAAATTTTTATTAAATCATTACGAGGATGAAGTGAAAAAGGTAATATATGTAACAATTTTGTTCACACTTATTTTAATATCAGCTTTGAATGCACAAGACAAAGGAGTTGGACTAGGAATTATAGTTGGTGAGCCAACTGGTTTTAGCTTTAAATACTGGACAAGCAGCACAACGGCGTTCGACGCTGCATTGGCCTGGTCATTTATTGATGGAGGAGCATTTCACATTCACGCAGATTATATTCTTCATAGCTTTAAATTAATAAGAGTTCCCGAAGGTAAACTACCGTTTTATTATGGTATCGGTGGTCGCTTGAAGACTTCCTCGGATACGCAATTAGGAGTACGTGTTCCTCTTGGTCTTGCTTATATTTTCCAAAGTGCGCCTGTTGATATTTTTCTTGAAGTAGTTCCGATCCTCGATTTCATTCCGAAAACCGATTTCAGAATAAATGCTGCACTAGGTGCAAGGTATTATTTCAATTAAGATTAACAAATTTCATCTTATTTTAATAAACTAAAAGGAGGCTAAATGTATAAATTCACAAATTCCCTTTTCGTCATTCTTCTGCTATTAAGCCCTTATAAATTTTTGATTGCTCAGCAGGAAGATACTCAAGCGGAACAAATGAAAATCTGGACTGCGTATATGACACCAGGTCCAATGCACGAGATGATGGCGAAATCAGTTGGTGATTGGAAAACAATCAATAGATACTGGATGGACCCATCCGGTGATCCAATGGTTACAGAAGGCACTGCAAAAACTGAAATGATTATGGGGGGAAGATATCAAACAACCAAAACCAGTGGAACTGTTATGGGAATGCCGATGGAAGGAATGAGTTTAATTGGGTACGATAATGCCACCGGGGAATTTACGGAAATATGGATTGATAACCTGGGTACGGGAACATCTGTGGCTAAAGGCACTTATGATGAAAATACAAATTCCATTAATATGGACGGAACTATGGTAGACCCTATGACTAAAAGTGAAATGAAATTCAAACAGGTAACGAAATTTTTAGATGATAATCATCAAATTATCGAGATGTATATGGACAATAACGGACAGGAAGTCAAATCAATGGAAATAGAATTCATCAGGTGATAAATTCTATAAATTCACAATTAAGCCGGGCTGAATTATCCCGGCTTTTTAGTATTCAAGGGTAATGTTTAGATTTGTAACTGAATTCTGAAACTTACAGGTTTATGAATAAGACAGGCAAAATAAAATTCAAATCAAAATTTCAATTCTACCCATTAAGAAAAAATAATTGGAAAGACTTTGAAACTCTTTTTGGCGATCGGGGTGCTTGCGGTGGCTGCTGGTGTATGAGCTGGCTGCTTACAAAAAAAGAATTTGATGCAAATAAAGGTGCTGGTAACAAAAGGAAAATGAAAAAACTTGTCGAGAGTAATGCCGAACCAGGAATATTAGCTTACTTTAATGATGAACCTATAGGATGGTGTGCGATTGCACCGAGGGAAAATTTTATTCGGTTGGAAAAATCCAGAGTATTAAAACGGATTGATGATGAAGCTGTCTGGTCTATTCCTTGTTTCTTTATTAAAAAAGAATTCAGAAGGAAAGGACTCTCTACTGAGATATTAAAAGCTGCTGCCGAATATTGTAAATCCAAAAGGGTTAAAATTGTTGAGGGATATCCTGCTGAACCTTACGCAAATAATATACCTGCAGCTTTCGCATGGACAGGTTTTCCTTCCAGCTTCCGTAAAGCTGGATTTAAAGAGGTTGAAAGAAGAAGTAAATCCAGACCTATAATGCGATATTTTATTAATTAAAACATTGAGAGAAAAATTTTAGGAAATATAAATGGCTTCAAAAAAATTTAAAAAGAATCTTTTATGCATAGGTGCCGGATATGTTGGTGGACCAACAATGGCAATGATAGCTCATAAATGTCCACAATATAAAGTAACGGTTGTGGATGTTAGTAATGAAAAAATTGCTGCTTGGCAAACGGACAACTTACCAATTTATGAACCTGGCTTACTGGAATTGGTAAAATCCTGCAGAGGGAAAAATCTTTTCTTCTCGACTGACGTTGATAAAGGAATTAAAGAATCAGAAATAATTTTCATTTCAGTTAATACTCCTACAAAAACATTTGGAGAAGGTGCTGGCAAAAGTGCAGATCTGCAATACTGGGAAAAAACTGCACGAGATATTTTACGTGCATCAGATTCTGATAAGATAATTGTTGAAAGATCAACACTTCCTGTAAAAACAGCTATTGCAATGGAAAGAATTTTAAGCTTGAACGAAAAAGGATTGAACTTTGAAGTTGTATCAAACCCGGAATTCCTCGCTGAAGGAACCGCAATCAAAGATCTTGAAAAACCAGACAGAGTTTTGATTGGTTCCAAAGAAACTGAAAGCGGAATTAAGGCTCGTAACAAAATTGTTAACATTTATGCAAACTGGATTCCGCGGACTCATCTTATAACAAGCAACCAGATGAGTTCAGAATTATCAAAGCTGGTTGCAAACTCTTTCCTTG
>JAPHUI010000127.1 GCA_026193755.1 Ignavibacteriaceae bacterium
TACTTTCTATGGTGAATATGAAGATCAGTATGGCAATACTACACCACCATTGTATGTTGATAGGAAGATAAGCGGATACAAGCTTGGTGCATTTGGTGTGCATCACCTAAACTTCCTGGAAAAATTCAAGTTGGATTACGGCGCAAGAGTGGATTACTTTACATATAATCAAAATCTGAATGTTTCTCCGAGGGCAACATTAACTTACCAATTTAGTCCGAAGACTTCTTTTTCAGTCAGTTCTGGTTTGTTTTATCAGAACATCCCTAATAATATTCTTGTGCAGAGCGAAGATTTTAAATCTTTGAAAACGCCATCTGCTGTTCATTATATCGCAGGTGTAAGTCATGATTTGTGGGATGCAACTAGATTAAGTGTTGAGGTTTATTACAAAGATTATTACAACTTCCCGATAAATCCTGAACAGCCGACTATGTTTTTATTCGACCAGACACAAGTGTTCGGCATTTTCTGGAGTAACGCTATACTGGAAGACAACGGTAGAGCTAATGCAAAAGGAATTGAAGTGATTCTTCAGAAAAAATTAGCGGAAGATTTTTACGGCTTGGTAAGCGGTTCGCTGTCAAATTCAAGCTATGAAGATTACTTCGGCAACAAACACAATAGGATTTATGATAACAGGTTCAACTTTAATATTGAGGGCGGATACATTCCGAGTAATGATTGGGAATTTAAGGTACGATGGGTTTATTCCGGCGGTGTGCCATATACACCGTTCGATTATGATGCATCGAAGGCAGCAGGCGTTGGGATCTGGGATCTCAGCAGAACAAATTCTGAAAGGCTGCCGGATTATCATTCAATGAACATAAGGATTGATAAAAGATTTTACTTCAGCACTTCAAGCCTGCTCCTTTATTTAAGTGTATGGAATGTTTATAACAGGGAGAATGTTGCTTTCTATTATTGGAATGAAGTAACAAATGAAATTGACTCTCAAACACAGTGGAGCACTCTTCCGGTTATTGGTGTTGAGTACGAGTTTTAGAACTGGAATCAAACAAATGTCAGTCTGAGCTTGTCGAAGACTGACAGTCACACTTCGATAAACTCAGTGTGACAACTCAAGCAACCTTTTCTTTCCGGGTATCATTCCTGTATCGAGCAGGAGTGATGCCTGTAGATTTTTTAAATGCAGAATAAAACGCAGATTTAGAACTAAAACCTGCTTCAAATCCAAGCGCTAGTATGCTGAATCTATTTTCAGGGTCATTTTCAATTAATCTTTTAACTTCTTCAACCCGGTAAGCATTTACATAATCATAAAAATTTTGGTTTAGCTTTCTGTTGATTATTTCGGAAAGGTTGTGAGTTGATATATTTATCATCGATGCAAGTTCCGAAAGGTTCAGATCATTATTCAGATATGGTTTTTGATTTTTCATAATCTCGTTTAGCTTATCAATAGCATCTGTCGCTGACTGATCTGTTAATCCCGATTTTTTGTAAGATCCGTTTTTATCTTTTGTCTGTTTTGAAGGCGGTTCAACTTCAGTTATTAAAACAACCTCGGGCTGGCGTAGACTTCTGTATCCAATTAAAAATATGAACACTGCCATTCCTATATATATAAGAATGTTTGCTCTTATTGCTTCCCCGTAAACGAAATTGGTAGCATAGGCTAAAATCACAATCAACCATATAGCGGCAGATCCTATTACAAAATACAAAAGCCATCGCAAGTTAATTTTATCTATGTTTGAAAATGTTTCCTTTATTCTGTTGTTGTAATTGATTGCTTCCCGGACAGTAAGAAAAGTATAAATCACACCGGATACAGGAATCAGGTTTCCAACCAGTGCGAAATGCCAAAGCACTACATTATCGGGTACCATCAGGTTTTCATAGAATGACTGCGGCTGAAAATAGAAAAAGAACAGTCCATAAATTTGTACTAATATAAAAGGGATATAATTGAGATAATATACTGGTTTAAAAACCTTTTCATTTCGTGTTAATATCAAAACATAGATAAAAATATTGGGTCCATAAATGTATGGGAGGGTGTTGTTTATCGCCATTAACTGAGGAACCTTTAAAATATCGCCGGTTGCAAATAGAATACTTACTACAAGATCGATCGCAAATAAAAGCATTGTTATTGCAAGCACCCGGTTTGCGAGATGGTTTTCTTTTTTTCGGAATAATACTACGGAAAGCTGCACAGCCTGTGCCGCACCGATGATGAAGATGTAAATTATTATTTGTTTAAACTGAAGCACAAATCACCATTCGAATTCATAATTTCAATATAATGTTTTAATTCTTTTGTATGATTTTAATTTTCTTTAGTAAAAACAGCAACAGGGTAATAAGTATAAATTTCTTTCTTCACAAGCTTACTAATTCCATCAGGGGTGTACTGGTCGTAGTAAATAACATCTATTGGTTCACCGGATTGTGTCTGGAGAATTCCGTCGTTTTGTTTTGCAACGGAGCTTTCGCTTAAGATTACTGCAACAAATTTATATGAGTCGTTTTCGGTTTCTGCAAAAATAACTTCTTCCATATCCCCGGAAATCTTTCCCCTTAAAAACCCTTTAACATACTGTCGTGTATTTGGATCGAGATTGCGGTCAGCATCCTGTATAACAATCCTGTTCAGCTCGTTTATTCCAAAGTGCTCGTAAACTTCGGTGTAAGTTTTATCTGTCAAATAAATTTCTGCAGAAGAACCCATCAGCAGGACATCTCCCCAGGAATTCGGATTCATCCACGTGTAAGTGTGCAAATTGCCCGGCAGGTATTTATCGGTAACCCAGAATAATCTTTTTTCGAATCCATCGTTTGCTTTTACGCTTGTGTTCACAAAAAAATGAAAACCAATTGTGCTGCCAAGTAATCCATTAACGTATTTAAGTTCTTCATCGGTTTTAAACACAGCTTCAACAATGTAACCTTTTTCTGTTCGCTGTACATAAAAGGGAGTAGACCTTGCAAACAAGCTGTGTCTTCCCAGAGCTTTACCAAAATAGGGTCGGTAAGGTGCAAACCAGAACTGGAAGCATCCGGCATCAAAATCATTCAGCATCTTCCTGTTCAGAGCATCGAACCAGACTTCCAAAGAGTTTGTTGTCCACCAAGCACCGGCATCTTCTCTTATGGGGTAAGGATCGGTTACTTCCGCTGCCAAAAATATTTCATCGAAATCCCAAGCAAGATAAACCTTAGCAGTAAACTTCGGATCGGAATAATCTTTAAAAGGAGTCATCGGCTGAGTCAGATCCCATTCGTCGAGATTTCCGTCGGGAACAAACTCTTTGTTCATTCTCGGCGCAAGTCCGATTCGCAACGATTTGAAAGTTGTTTCCTGTGTTCGTTCAAATTTTTCTTCTGATTCTACTGGTGGTTCAGGAAGTATTGCATACTTTGCCTGCTTATGCGAAAAGTTCGGATAACGAGTTGTTGCATCATCGACAACGTTTATTGCTTCTTCAACTCTAAGTCTTTCCAGCTTGCGGTTTAACATCTCTTTGTTTTCTTCAGATTGAACTGTGTGCTCGGGCATTTCGTAATCTATTTCAGAGCCTTCATAAGTTATATCAAGTTGAACATTGCCCTCATCTTCGCCCTGGCCTTTACCTTTGTCATTTTCTGAACCTGTCCTGCCGGAACCCTCTTCCTCAATATACTGACCGAGTGCTTTTTTCAGGCTATCAAGATTATTTCCGTCACCTTCACCAAAATAATTTTCTGTGATGTTGTTTATTTTCTCTTTATCAATATCGGATGAAGTAACAACATCGGAGAAATTATCAACCTGTTTTTCAGTCAGTTCTGGTTTGTATTTTTCAATTAATTCCTTTACCTGCTCTTTTCTTAATTCCTTTTCTTCAATCTGTTTCTTTATCAATTCTTTGAATTTTGTCTCTTCCTCTTTTTTCTTTTCTTCTGCTATTTCTTTTTGAACCTGTTCGGGAGGTTCGGATTTTGCAAGTCCGAAGAAGTCGGTTGAGTAAAGCCACAAAAACAGCAGCAGATGAATTATTGTAGAAAAGAAATAGAAACGCTTCATTGCACTTCCTTCACGGCGAAAGAGATTTTTTCTATTCCCAGCTTTCGTGCAATATCTGTAAGCCGCATTACTTTTTGAATATCTGCACCCTGTTCCGACCTTACTAGTATAACTTCTTTGCTGCCCTGAGCGAAAATATTTTTTATTCTTTCCTCAAGCTGGCTTTCTTCAACTACTTCATTTTTAATGTAGAAGTTTCCGCTCTTGTGGATTTCGACAATGAGTGCGTTTTCAATCTTCGTCATTTCCGACTGATCTGAAACAGGCAGGTTCATCGGTAGGATTTTTTCTTCTTCCTGCACTGTAATTGTGAGAATGAAGAATATGGTTAAAAGAAAAATTGCATCCAGCAATGGCATAAAGTTGAAGGAATAACCTTCGTCCTCTTTTTCAATTTCAGTTTTCATTTTTTGCTGAGATAGTTTGTACATAATCTTCAATATGTTTTGAAAGAGCTGAAATACTTTTTCTTGTTCTATATTTAATGAAGTAATGCCCAAACATTGTGTAAGCAGCGATCACCAATCCTGCAATAGTGGTGCTCAATGCCATTCCAATTCCACGCGACAGCATCTGGAACTTTTCTGTCCCGCCTAGATCACCGATTGACAAAAATGCTTCTGCAAGTCCGAGCACTGTTCCCAAAATGCCAAGTAGCGGTGCAAGCTGGACAATAAATATGAGAGCGTGCAATCGCTTTTTCTGTGAGGAATCTTCTTCAACAAGTGCATCATCAATTATCTGTTTATTTGGCGAAGGATTTGAGGAATCCGGTTTTAGTTTGGCAATGTATTTTCCAATTGAGAGATTTTCTTTGCTGGAAACTTTTTGTTTTACATTTTCATCATTCGACTTTACTACACTTTTCAGCATAGAGAAAAAATCGTCATAGCGAGCATTTTGCTTGTAGATAAAAACCAGCCGCTCGATTATTATTGCCAGTGAGATTATTGAAATGACCAGAAGTATATAAATTATTATCCCACCCTGTAGGAACATGTTTAGATAAGATTGCTCCATTTTCTAATCCGTGGATATTGAGAAAAAGATTACCGTAAAGTTACGATTATATGAGAATAATTATTTGCAGAGTTTGATGAAAGTAGTCTTGACCGTCACGGTCAGAGCCGTGACATCCAGCGTGATTGTCATTGTGGCTTGCCCAGAATCTAACGCCGTCTGATTCCCGAGTCGCTCCGCTCCCGGGAATGACGGCTTTGGCATTTTA
Source organism: Ignavibacteriaceae bacterium (assembly GCA_026193755.1). Taxonomy (GTDB): domain Bacteria; phylum Bacteroidota; class Ignavibacteria; order Ignavibacteriales; family Ignavibacteriaceae; genus IGN2. The sequence continues at coordinate 5,265 of JAPHUI010000127.1, forward strand.
AACCAAAACTAAAAATCCCCTCCTATTTACAGA
>JAPHUI010000336.1 GCA_026193755.1 Ignavibacteriaceae bacterium
ACACGATCTGAGGCAATAAGAAGATATCTAAATTCAGGCAAATAAAAAGCTGGAAATATTTTGAAGCAAACTTATTACATATGCTTAACTTTTCTTCTAATATTAATATCAAACAACTCAAACATTTATTCTCAAACAGATTCATCTTACCTAAAAACTGAAGAAATTCTGGACGATATTTTGCAGGAACCTGCTGGTGAATCAGACAATTCAGATTTATATGATCAGCTTGAACAATTATTGCTTAATCCCATAAATTTAAATGAAGCAACCCTGGAAGATTTGCTTCAGATACCTGAACTTGATATTTCAACTGCGAGATTAATTTTAGATCATCGCAAACGTTACGGGAATTTTTTCTCTTTGGGTGAACTTAATGCGATTCCTAATCTCGACAAGAATCTTGTTAAAAGGATTACTCCTTTTTTATATGTTCAAAAAAAGCAAACTAATATTCAGCAGGAGCCTAATAACTTTGAAACAGTTATTTCAAATTCAGAAGTTATATTTAGAAACAGATTCATAAATGAATTACAGAACAACGAAGGATTTTTAACAAACAAGTTTGAGGGTACAAAACCAAAACTTTATAACCGCATCCTTGCTAAATATAGCAGTCATCTTCAGGTTGGATATCTTGCAGAAAAGGATGCAGGTGAAAGTGCAATTGATGAGTTCTCGACATTTCACATAGCATTTAATGATATAGGTTTTGTTTATAAAGCAGTCATTATGGATTACTTGCTTGAGTTCGGTCAGGGATTGACTTTTTGGACTCCTTATGCATTCCCAAAAGGTGCGGATGCTATTTACCCTGTTAATAGAACAGATAGAATAATAAAACCGTACACCAGTTCAACTGAAAATAATTTTTTTAGAGGAGCAGCAGCTACATTTAACGTTGGTAATTTTTTATTTTCTGGTTTTTATTCGTTCAACTATTTTGATGCTAACATTGACTCAGTTACCGGCGAAATAACCTCGACACCAGAAGACGGATTACATAGAACTCAGAATGAAATACGGAGAAGAAAAAGTGCCAACGAAAAGATGCTTGGTGGAAGAATTGATTACCGCCTGGGAAATTATTTAAATCTTGGAGCATTATATTATCACTCCAGCCTAAGCAATCCATTTCAATCCTCTGGAATTTTTGATATTTCTGGAAACGAATTTGATTATAGTGCATTTTCTTACAATTTGTCGCTAAACAGGTTAGCCTTTTCTGGGGAGTTTTCCTACAATGGTATTTCTGTTGCTTCAATAAATATATTTCAAATATTAATAAGCAAAGCTTTTACCTTTATTACTTCGTTTAGAAATTATCCTCGGAATTTTTACAGTTTGCATGGTTTTGGATTCGGAGAACGAAATGGTGCCACTAATAATGAAGTTGGAATATATACAGGTTTTAAATGGAGGACTCCTATCGGGTTGCTAAATTTTTATTATGATCAATTCAAATTTCCTTATGCGACTTTTTATAATCCAACTCCTTCGAACGGAGATGAATACCTATTGGATTTTCTGACAAAGCCAATCAGAAGACTTGAATTAAGGAGCAGATACAAATATGAAAATAAAGATGTCCCGGTGGCATTTGATAATTTGAAACAAGTAGTTAAAAGAATAAGGCAGGTGATAAGAGGTGAAATAATCTATTCTGTTTCAAACCGGATAAGATTGAGGGGAAGATTTGAATATAACTCATTTAGAATTTCTCAACCCAGCGGAAAAGAAAATGGATATCTGATTTTTCAGGATATAAGGTATTCTCCGACAGACAATTTTAATCTTTATGGAAGAATAATTTTCTTCAAAACGGATTCATTTAATTCAGCTATATATGAATATGAAAATAATTTGACCGGAGTATTAACCAACATTGCTCTTTTTGGTCAGGGAATAAGGTGGTATTTGTTAGTGAGATTTAGACCAATCAGGTTAATCACTTTATCCGTTAAATATGCAGAGACTTACAAACCTGATGAGATTTCTCTCGGTTCAGGCAATAATAGCATCCCGGGTAATACTGACAATACCATATCTTTACAATTGGATTTGAACCTTTAAAGGAAAGTTTTATTACATCAAGCATGGAAAATTTTCTTTTTATACCGG
>JAPHUI010000367.1 GCA_026193755.1 Ignavibacteriaceae bacterium
TGCTTAATAAAATTGTCGATGTAGATTACGACGTTTATAACAAAAAGATTAATGTCTCCACCTTTCAGAAAGTTGGTATTTCGCTCGGAGTATGGGTTAAATACAGACTAGTTTATTGATACAGAGAAAGGTTATTGTAATTGGGGGAGGACTTGCAGGACTCACCGCATCAGCTTACCTTGCAAAAAATAATTATAAAGCAACTCTCATCGAGTCATCTCCAAAATTAGGGGGAAGAACCTATTCCTTTCTGGATAAAGAAACCAACACAGTCTTGGATAACGGGCAACATATTCTTATGGGTTGTTATTTTGAAACACTAAATTTCCTTTCACTTATTCAGGCAAAAGAGAATTTTTATTTTCAGAAAAGATTAGAAGTAAATTTTGTGAAAGAAGGATTTCGTGTAGTGCCTTTAAAAAGTCTCCCGGTTATCTATCCATTAAATTTGTTACTAGGAGTACTAAGATATAAAGCTATAAATTTTTCAGATCGATTGAGTTTAATAAAAGTTTTTTTAAAGGTGCCTTTCTATTCTTCAAATAAATTGTCCGGAATGAATATTAAGGAATGGCTGGAGAATGAAAATCAATCAAAAAATGTTCAGGATGCTTTTTGGAGAATACTTGCTATTGGAGCTTTGAATACAAGTTTCAAAAAAGCATCGGCAAAAATTTTTGTTGATATTATACGGCAAATATTTTTAACCGGTAAAAAAGCTGCGACTATAATCTTACCTAAATTTGGACTCACTGAATCTTTTTGCAGAGATGCTGAAGAATACATAATAAATAACGGTGGTGAAATTTTATTTTCAGAAACAGCTTTAAAACTGGTTATTAAAGATGACAGAATAACTGAAGTTCATACATCGAATAGAGTTTATACAGATTTTGATTTTATCATAACTGCAATTCCAGCGTTTGCATTATCAAGGGTTCTTGATGAGAAGTATCAAATAAAAATTCCAGAATTTAATTACTCCACTATTTTAAATATCCATCTTTGGTTAAAAGAAAATTCATTCCCTAAAGGATTCTTTGGTTTAATTAATTCTCCTCTGCACTGGGTCTTCAACAAAGGGACACATTTAAATATTGTAATTAGTGATGCAGAAGAACTTGCTAGTAAATCGGATGAGGATTTAATTTTGATGGTGAAGAGTGAGGTTCAAAAGTTTTTTTTACTGAATCCTGATATAATTTCAAATTATAAGATTATTAAAGAAAAGAGAGCTACTTTCATTCCATCAAATTACATTCTTGATAAGAGACCTCAACAGAAAACTAAAATTAAAAACCTCATTCTCGCAGGTGACTGGGTTGACACAGGATTACCCTCTACAATTGAGAGTGCGGTAAAAAGCGGAAGAGTAGCTGCTGATTTAATTTTAAATATGAAATAAACTATAAACCTTCCTCACTAAGCAAATAGGATAGAATAGCCATAGCTGCCGAACCAAGTTCAAATTCTCTTGGATGAACTGCCTCGAACACATCATTAGCCGAATGATGGAAATCCATATATCTCTGATCATCAGGAACATATCCAATATGAACAGTTGCATTTTTTATTTTTTGAACATCAACTCCGCTCCCGCCTTTTCTTACCCACTCGATATTTGCTTTCTCAAGAACGGGAAGCCAGCTTTGTAATTTATTCACAATTTCAGTTGAATCAGTTTCTGCATAAAATCCGATTGGCGTAAATGCCCCGCGATCCGATTCAATTACTGCCAGTTGTTTTTGATTTGAAGTGTCAGCAAAGTTAGCATATTCTTTTGCGCCCCGGGAACCATTCTCTTCATTAATAAAAAACACACATCTTATTGTTCTTTTTGGAATAATATTCAGCCGTTTAAACAAATCCAAAACTTCAAGTGATTGTATACAGCCGGCTCCATCATCATGCATACCTTGCCCAACATCCCAGCTATCAAAATGTCCGCCTACCAAAACAATTTCGTCAGGATACTCTGAACCAGTAATTTCACCAATTACATTGTATGATTTAGCATCCGGAAGGGTCTTGCAATTTAATATCAGATTTAATTTAAGATGAGGATTCATTTTAAGTTCATTACTTAGAAAATCGGCATCAA
>JAPHUI010000006.1 GCA_026193755.1 Ignavibacteriaceae bacterium
GCTCTGGCAATCTGTGCCCCATTTCCCATTTGAATTCTTTCGCTATTTTCATTACACTCCTTTTGTTTCAGGATGCCAGATATATTTGTGCATCTGTAGTTGAAATCTTACCTCAAGCTTGTCTTTTAAAATCCAGTTAACAAGTTCAACAGGTTCAAGTTCACCAAAGACTACAGAGAAAAGTATTTCACACTTTCCGAAAAGATTATATTTTTTAAGTATCCCTATCGTCCAATCATAATCTTCCCGTTCACCGATTACAAACTTTAATTCATCGGTTTGTTTCAAATACTGAAAGTTATCGTAAAAATTTTTCTTCTCCATTTCGCTTGAAGGACATTTGAGATCCATAATTATTTTTACTCTAGGATCAATATCTTTTATTGAAAAACTTCCTCCTGTTTCAATCATCACTTCATACCCGAGATCGCAGAGTTTATTCATTAAATCAAGACATTCTTCCATTTGAACAAGAGGTTCACCGCCGGTTACTTCTACAAGTTTGCAATTATATTTTTCGACTTCATCAATTACCTGCTGGAAGGACATATCTTTTCCATTGTAAAAGGCATACTCAGTATCGCAGTAAGCACAGCGGAGGTTGCAGTAAGTCAGCCGTACAAAAACACAAGGTTTTCCGGCACTTGTACTTTCGCCCTGAATTGAGTGATATATTTCGTTGATTTTCAGCATATCTGTCAAAAACGTTTGTCAAACTGAGTTTATCGAAGTGTGACCGTCATCCTTCGACGGGCTCAGGATGACAATTGCAGCGTAATATTCATATTCAATTATTAAAAAACTACTCGAATTTGCACACAAAAGTTACCCTTGTGCTGGTTGATTTCAAACACACTATGCCCTATATTTGGCACTCAATTTTTAACTAAAATTAAAGGATTTACGCTAAATGGCTCATCATAAATCGGCTAAGAAAAGAATAAGAACCAACGAAAGAAAAAAGGACATTAATAAAGCATATTCATCAAAGGTAAGGAACAGTGTTAAAAAAGTTCTGGGCAGCAATGATAAAGAAGAAGCCGAAAAGTTCTATAAACAAGCAGTCAGCCTGCTCGATAAAGGAACTGTCAAAGGAATTATCAAAAAGAATACTGCTTCACGAAATAAATCCAGTATTACCAGGCATTTAAATAGCTTGCAGCCAGCTAAAGCTGAAACCAAGTAACTCACAAAAAATATTTTGTTAAAAAGGAAAGCTCTTCAGTTGAAGAGCTTTTTTATAGATTTTGAATTGTTTTCTCCCCCTCACTCTCCGGCACAAAATACCTAACTGGTTGTATATTTCCTTTTTTATCTTTTACTGCACGGACTTTCTTTTTTACAAGGATGCTATGCTCAATAAAAAGATTATCAGGTATCTTTGAGCCAAAAATGTAAGAGGTGCCTTTTATCAAAACGTTTTTTCCAATCCGCAAAGGGAACTCATCGCTGCCTGTCATGTTAACGCTGGATTCTATTAGTGAGCCATCACCGATAACGATGTTTCCTTTGATAATATCACCCCAGAGAATCTGTACATCGTTGCAAATCTTCAGCGTTTGTCCGGGATAACAGGAAAGATGCACGTTCTGACTAACCGAAACATTCTTTCCGAAAACAACTTTGCCGTCTACAAAAACATTTTTACCAAGAGAGAGATTAAAATTAAGTTTAACATCCTTCCCAATATAAACTCCCTTGCCAATGTTTACATCAAGAGCAGGATATTTTTTATCAACTCGAAGAATATCTTCAACTAAATTTTCGTGGATAAAGAAATCGTCCGGGTCTTCGATCTCGATTATATCTTTCAGTTTCTCGTAAACATTCTTTCTCGCGATTGCTTCCATTTCTTTCAGAACGGACTTATTGTTAAAGCCCATCACGACATAGTCTTTTTCGGGACTAACAGCATCTACCGAATAATCATTTTCATTAAACAAAGAAATGAGATCAGTTAAATAAATTTCCTTCTGAACGTTATCACTTTTTAGCTTACCTATTAACTCTTTCAGCTTGCCGTAACGAAATGCGTACACGCCGGAGTTGTATTCATTATTATTTATCAGCTCTTCTTTTGTAAAAGAGTAGCTTCTTCCTTTATAATCGGCCAGGTATCGTTTTTGCGAGGGAAGTGCAAGGATGTCTTTATGCTCAAGGATTTCTATTACTTTTCCTTTGTCATGCAGGGAACTTACACCGTTGGTATCAGAAGCTTTTACCCGCAGTATTCTTCCATAGTTATTCTCTTTTGGTTCTCCCTTGAAAATACCGGTAAGCACTATCATATCTGCTCGTGATTCTATAAAACTTTTTCTAAAACTTTTAAGTGTTTCTGCATCAATTAATCCCATATCACCGGGAAGTACATAAACAATTCCATTTGGTGAAAACCGTTTTACATTTTGGAGTGCAACCTGTACTGCATGCCCGGTTCCTTTTTGCTCCTGCTGGTATGCATAGGATGTGTTGACCCTTTTACCGAGAACAGTTAAAATATCAAGCGCTTTAATTCCAACCACGACCACCGAATTGATTCCTTTAACGGCTTTAGTGCAGGCATTATGAACACGATCAACAGTTGGTATCCCCCAGATGTTATGCAGCATTTTTGAACGCTGCGATTTTATTCTCTTACCATGTCCCGCTGCAAGTATTATTGCCAGTTCCTTAGACTTGGAATTAAACGGTGATGACAGTTTCTTAATAGTTTTTATTATTTCGTTTTTATTGTTGTTTTGCATTTGATAGTCTTGGTAATTATTTAAAAGTACAGTTTTTTAGATAATCAAAAATATAATGCTCAATTATTAATTTCTTCTTTTGAAAGCTTGTTTTCTTTCTTGTATTGAATAAAAAGTGCCACATTCAACCCTATTGTAAAGTAAATGAGTGTCGTAATTTCCTGATCCCAAAAATTCTGTTCGGATAAACCTGAGACCAGAATACTTGCAAACGCTGCAATCGCTCCTAAGGAATACGAAGCTATAAATGGTTTTCCTTTTGTTGCTGAATAAATGCCTCCAAGCTTTTTAAATATTTTAAAAAACAGATAAATCAAAGCTAAGAATCCAAATAAACCAAGTGTCGCAAGAAAATGAAAATAGTTATTGTGCAGATGTCCGTGAATTTCTTTGTCATAGGGACGCTTATACTTAACATAATATTTTGCGAGATCGATATCCCCTACTCCAAATAAAGGATGATCCAGAAACATTTTCCAGCCTGCTCTCCAGAGTGCAAGCCGCGTAAAGTTTTGTTGGAGGTATGGATCGAAGAAACTGAGAAGTCTGCCACGATTAACGTACGTACAGTAGAGTTTATTATTAAAAAAATTAAAATTAGTCGGGGGTGGCGATAGTTTATCTTCAGCTAAAATTTCAAACTTCGAGCCGGCTGAAACTTTCATCTTGTAAATAGTGCCATTGCTTAATAAAACTGCAAGAATATCTCCGTCGCTGTATATCCTGTAAACCGAACTCAGTTGTTTCAAATTGTCATCTAGCCTGAGATCATTCTGGTCAACCGTAAACAATTTTAAACCATCCTTGGTACCCAAAACAAGTTTTTTATTAAATAACCATGCAGTACCTATTTCGCCCATTTTTTTATTGATAAGCTCCTTACCAAGTAATAATCCATCATTCAGACACACTGTAACACCGGTTCGGACAGACATAAAAAAGAAGTAAGATGAATCAATGAAGAACCACTTACAGTCTTTAAATTGCGGAAAACGGATTGGTTTAACTGTTGTCTCGATCTTATTGTAAAAAGTAAGCCCGCTGTCGATATCCAAAGTATAAAGGTGTTCGTCAATTACAGCATAACTTTTTGTCTCGCCGGGAGATAAAATTTCATTTACTTGTTTAATCTCCTCGCCTTCTTTTCTTAATATAAGAAAACGAGTATCGATCAGTTGAGCCAGGAAAAGATTCTCCCTAATTTGGTGAAAGGAAATTACTGGTCCGGGAGTTTCATACCTTTTTATAAGTGCTGAATCTTTATAAAACAGCAATCCGTTTTCATAGTCACTTACAACAAAATTATCGTTAGACGGAGCGATATTCCATGCTCTGCCGGCTGTGTTGAATGAAAGGATTTTACTTACTCCGGAATTTTGAAAATTATAAATGTCAACCTGACTAATATTCTTCTCCGTAACAAGAAGTATTACTCCAAGTATAACAAGCGGAATTAAAATCTGCCATTTCTTTTTTATTATGAGTAAGAGAACTATTCCAAAACCGACCCCCATCCATCCGGTTCGTTTGTAAGTTGCAATTAATGTTAGAAGTGAGATTGCAAAACCAGAATACAGCAACAACTTAATTTTAAGATTGGTTTTTTCATTTATTATGAATGCAAAGAGAAACAAAACAGTGAAGCTTATAATTTCGCTTGTAGTAATCGGATTCTGAACCAGATCCGGACCTGATTGCGTAATAACGTATTGGTTATTTAAATAGTATTTAACTGAAACAGCCAGATATACAAGGCAGGTGATTAAAGAGGCAGCAACAAAAATATTAAAAAAGTTTTTACCTCGTTTAAAACTATCCGTCATGGTAACCGTCGTATAAAATACCGGGATCAGCAGAGCCCGTTTGTAAAAGTGAGTTAATGCTTCAGC
>JAPHUI010000260.1 GCA_026193755.1 Ignavibacteriaceae bacterium
ACAAAGAAATAATGCAAGTTGAACATTGAAAATAATTCTCTACTCCGTGAGTGTTAGATTTTCAGAGTATAGTTTACGAAAACTTGTAACCGTTAACTTACAAAAGATAACACACCGAATACTCTCCCGAAGCAGAAGTTTTGAAATTAACTATTTCAACTTCTATTGGAGGTCCGTTATGAAAAGTTACCTTTCTTTACAAAAGTTCATTGTCCCTATCCTTTTACTTCTCTTATTCGCAGCCAAAGTTTTCCCACAGCAAACCGGGATTTCAGAATACCAATACCTTTCGCCTGTCCCGGGTTCTGTTATGAATTCTGGAAAAACAAATATTATTATTCGGTATGGATCTGCATATAATTCAAGCGATGTTTTTAAAGGTAATTTAATTGAGGTGACCGGTGAAAAAAGTGGTTTACATTCCGGTCAAATTATACTTGCAGAAAACAACCGAACCCTTTTGTTTGAACCCGACTTCCCATTCCTGGAAGGAGAAACTGTAACAGTAAAATTACTGCGCTCAATAAATACTGAGGACAACAAGTCCGTCCCAATGCTGAGCTTTCATTTCAGAATAACAGAACATGACTTAAATAAGTTTAAAAATAATTCAAAAAAGTACTTACTTAAAGAGTACTCTGATATAGAGAACTCAAAGAATATAAGCGTTCTCAGATCGGACTCTTACAATCCGAATTACTCAGTTATGTCTGATTCATTACCGGAAGATTTCCCTAATATTGAAATTGATTCTCTAAACAATCCCTCTCCAGGTTTCATTTTCCTGACTCCTTTTGATTTCTTCAACCGGGGGAAAAACTATTTAGTAATTATGGATAATTATGGAACTCCAGTTTTTTATAGGCAATTGCATTATTTGAACTATGATTTTAAAAAGCAGCCAACTGGTGTTCTGACCTATTACGATGAATTAGTATATAAGTTTTTTGTGCTTGATAATTCCTACAACCTTATTGACAGTCTTTACACTAAAAATGGATATCTGACAGATATTCATGAATTAGTTATAACAAATCATCATCATTCATTTATGATGAGTTATGATTTTCAGCATATTGCCATGGATACTGTAGTGCCTGGTGGAAATCCTGATGCATTAGTAGCGGGATTAATTGTGCAGGAACAAGATCAGAATAAAAATGTTGTGTTCCAATGGAGAAGCTGGGATCATTTTCAAATTACAGATGCAACTTATGATATAGATTTAACCGGTTCTCTTATTGATTATGTGCATGGAAATGCAATTGAAGTTGACGACGACGGAAACTTACTTATTTCGTGCCGACATATGGATGAAGTTACAAAAATTAATAGGCAGACAGGTGATATAATCTGGCGATTAGGAGGAGAATACTGTGCAAATAATCAATTTACTTTTATCAACGATCCAATAGGCTTTTCACATCAGCATGATGTAAGAAGACTGGAAAATGGAAATCTATCAGTGTTTGACAATGGTAATCTACACTCTCCGCCTTTTTCAAGGGTGGCAGAATACCAGATTGACGAAGTAAATAAGCTGGCATTTCTTGTTTGGAATTATAGTAATGACCCACAAACTTTTACTTTTGCAATGGGAAGTGCCAGAAGATTATCAAACCATAATACAATTATAGGATGGGGATTAGGCACATCACCGGCAATTAGTGAAGTGGAACCCGATGGAGATGTTGTTCTTTTTTTAACTATTCCAGATACAATATTTAATTACAGAGGATTTAAATTTCTATGGAAGACAAATCTCTTTGTTAGTAATCCAGATAGTCTCGTTTTCAGTTATGTCCCTTTGGGTGACTCACTTGAGTTGCCCCTCCAGATAACTAATAACTCAGATCATCAGATTGAAATTAATAGTGTTTACAACCGTGAATCGGTGTTTACAATAATTGAAACCTTACCAATTATCATTCCGCCTTTCGGATCTGAAAGCATCATGGTAAAATTTAAACCAGAAATCGGAATAGATTATTTTGATGATCTCCATCTGCGGTGGGATACTGAGGGCCAAAGAATTGCACAGGTAGTCCCGCTTATTGGAAGCGCAGATCCCAACTCTAGTTCTGAAACCGAAAATAGAATACAAAATTATTATCTGAGTCAAAACTACCCCAATCCTTTCAACCCAACAACAAAAATAAGATATGAAATTCCAGAATTAAGTTTTATTACTATGAAGGTGTTTGATGTTCTTGGAAATGAAATTGCAACACTTGTTAACGAAGAAAAACCTGCTGGAAAATATGAAGTTGAATTCAACGCAAGTACTCTTCCAAGCGGAGTGTATTTCTATCAATTAAAGGCAGGAAAATTTATTAAAACAAAAAAGATGGTTTTATTAAAGTAAAATAAGTTACTATGAAAATTTTCATAAATAATGAAATCATTATTATGAATCAAAAAAAAATCTTCAATATTATTATATTCTTAGTATCAGTTATAATTGGATTTATAACAGTTAAAACTGTCAATTCTAGTCAGCAATATTTTCAAACATCTGATGAAAAGGTTTCTGAAGCTTTCCAATCTTTGGAATTCTGGAATAATGCTAGAGCATATCCTGATGAAGAAATACCTTCAGATGCATACATTACAGCAATTAATCAATCTCAAAACAACATTATTGAAAAACCACAAGTCTTAGATTCTGTTAACGTATGGCACGCTATTGGTCCGCACAATACCGGTGGGAGAACAAATGCAATTGCCTTTAATCCTCAAAATCCAAATACAATTTATGCAGGCTCGGCAAGTGGTGGATTATGGAGGAGCTTTTCGGGTGGAACTGGTATCGATGCATGGCATTATGTATCAACGAGCTTTCCGGTATTAGGTGTGAGTTCAATTGAATTCGTTCCGAACGATTCAAACATAATATATATAGGTACAGGTGAAGTTTATAACATTGAAGGTACAGGAAATGGTGCAGCGGTTAGAACGATGAGAGGTACCTATGGGATCGGTATTCTAAAAAGTACTGATTCGGGAGAAACCTGGAATCAAAGTCTTGATTGGACATACAACTCCGAGAGAGG
>JAPHUI010000108.1 GCA_026193755.1 Ignavibacteriaceae bacterium
AATTCTTATTTTTGTGGCAATTTTAATACCGTAAATTTCTTCGAAAAACGACGATAATTCAATTTTATGTGATAAATTTTACTGAAATGGTAGGCAGATTAAAATAGATTTAGCAAAGATTAATCTATACTGGCTGAGGCCTCGCTAATATTAAAACAGTTTGTTATATGAAGGTTTATTCAATCTGGATTTATAATACTAATTCCTTCACCTTACTCATTAGGCTCTTCAATTCAACATCAAGCCTTTCCCCTGTTTTTCGGATTTTAATTTCACATTTATTTTCTTTGAGCTTCTTTTCACCAATAACTATCTGTATTGGCATGCCAAGCAAATCCGCATCGTTAAATTTAAATCCTGCTGCCGCATCACGGTCATCAAACAAAATTTCATAGCCTGCATTCTTTAATTCATTGTAAATTCCTTCGGCTGAAGAAACCACGGTTTCATTTTTCATATTAAGAGCAATCAGATGAATATCGAATGGAGTAAGTGCTTTATTCCAGATTATCCCCTTTTCATCGTGATTTTGTTCTATATAACACGCTATTATTCTTTCAACACCAATACCATAGCTACCCATAACAATCGGATGTTCTTCACCTTTTTCATCAAGGTAAAGAGCTTTTAATGCTTCAGAATATTTTGTCCCTAGCTTGAAAATGTGCCCAAGCTCAATCGCAGTAAACACTTCAAGTTTATTATTGCAATTCGGACAACCCTCTCCTGATTTTACGAATCGTAAATCTACATATTCAATTGACGGAACGTCTCTTTTAAAGTCTATTCCGCCAATGTGATAATCATTCTTATTTGCACCACTGAAAAGATTGTTTCGATCTTTCAGTTTTAGATCAGCTATTATTCTTCCTTTAAAACCAATTGGTCCGATTGAACCGGCGTCAGCACCGGTGATTTCCAGAAGTTCTTCAGGGTGACCGGGACGAACGTTTCCACCTAGTAATTTGGTCAGCTTCGATTCATTTACTTCATCATTACCCTGCATTAAAATAAGAACCACTTTCCCATCATTTATATAAACTCTGGATTTAGCGCAAATAGATTCATCTATTATTAAAAACTTACAAAGTTCATCAATTGATTTAACATTCGGTGTGCTTATTTCATAAGTTGACTTACTCTCTTTTTCTCGTTCAATTGGTTTTACTTTTGATTCAGCAACTTCAACATTTGCTGCGTAACCGCACGAAGAACAGTGTGCAACAGTATCTTCTCCCGCATCAGATCTAACCATAAACTCTTCGGAACCCGTTCCACCCATTGCACCGCTTGAAGCACCAACTACAAAATAATCTAATCCGCATCTGTCAAAAATTTTTCTGTATGCTTTATCGTGCAATCCGTATGCAACATCCAAAGCCTCGTAGGAAACATCAAGAGTATAAGCATCTTTCATTAAGAACTGTCTGCCGCGGATTACTCCACTTCTCGGTCTCGGTTCATTCCTGAACTTTGTTTGTATCTGGTACCATATCTGAGGCATATCTTTGTAAGATTTAACCACATTCTTTGCATGAAAAGTTATAATTTCTTCGTGAGTAGGTGCAAGAACATATTCTCTGTTTTTAATGTGAAAAAGAATATCACCAAAGGCTTCCACTCTTCCGGTCTCTTCCCAGATTTCTTTTGGACTCAGTGCTGGTAAATGAAACTCCTGTCCGCCGATCGCATTCATCTCTTCACGAATTATCTGCGATACCTTTTGTAATACTCTATAACCCAACGGAAGGAATGAATAAATTCCTGCCGAAACCATCCGGATCATACCAGAACGAAGCATTAAGATATGACTTGTGACAGTTGCATCAGCTGGCACTTCCTTAAGCGTAGGGACAAAATATTTACTAAGTTTCATATAAAGTGGGTTTGCCTTAATCGAAAAATTTGAGGTCAAAAAATACTTAATTGAAGCCCTTCTTCAAAACCTTTTAAAGATGTAATAACAAGTTATTGCTTGGGCTATTTAACTTTTTTGAATATGTTACCGCTAAATTATTTGAAAGTATTTTCCTATGGAATTTCACTCTGTTTCAATATCAATATGGAGCCTTATACCTTTTATCTTAATGCTTGGTTCTATAGCTGTGTTCCCGCTTTTCTGGAATCATTTCTGGGAGAAGAATAAAAACAAATTAATTATTGCTGTAGTATTGAGTATCCCTGTTATTATTTACCTCTTATCAACCAATCTTACTGAAAAATTGATTGAGACGATGGTATTTGACTACATCCCATTTATAATCCTGCTTGGTTCTTTATTTACAATTACCGGAGGAATTTTTCTAACGGGAGATATTGAGGCTAAACCGCAAATAAATACTTTGTTTTTGGCCATCGGTGCAGTGCTCGCTTCATTTATGGGAACGACCGGTGCGGCTATGCTACTCATTCGTCCGGTTATTCAAACAAATAAAGAAAGAAAATATAAAGTTCACACAATTCTTTTCTTTATCGGAATTATTGCGAACTGCGGTGGCTTGCTGACACCACTCGGTGACCCGCCGTTATTTATGATGTATCTTCGTGGTGCTCCATTTACATGGTTCTTCAAACTTTTCTTCGAATGGTTTGTTACTAATGGGTTGCTCTTGATTGTTTACTTTATTGTTGATTCTTATTTCCACAAAAAGGAACCTGTTTCAGCAATCATTAGAGATGAGACTCAGATTCGTCCCCTCAAAATTCAAGGAACATTAAATTTTATCTGGCTGGCTGGAGTTGTTCTGGCGGTTGCATTCCTCAATCCACAGTATCTTCACTTTATGCATTACAATGAATATTATAAATTCATTCGTGAAGCTGTTATTGTTTTGATGGCTTACCTTTCAATACTCTTCACTCCTCATTTAACAAGAGTTTCAAATAATTTTACATGGGAACCAATTAAAGAAGTGGCGTATTTATTCTTAGGAATTTTTATAACAATGGTACCGTGCCTGCTCTATCTTGAAATAAATGCTAAGCACCTTGGAGTCGTTTCTGAAAATCAATTTTATTATTACACGGGTTTGTTAAGCAGCTTCCTGGATAATACACCAACTGCGGTAACATTTCACTCTCTTGCATTAGGTTTGGGAGAAAGTACGGGATCAATCGTTGCCGGAATACCTGAAGAGCTTCTAAGAGCGATCTGCCTTGGTGCAGTGTTTTTTGGAGCTATGACTTACATTGGAAACGGACCAAACTTTATGGTTAAAGCAGTCGCAGAAGAAAATAATATAAAGATGCCTCATTTCTTTGCTTATATGTACAAGTTTTCTCTGATAGTGCTGCTTCCTATTTTTATTCTTGTTCAACTTTTACTCTTATAGTATTTCAGCGTTGAATAAATGGATCAGTTTAATTGTGAATGAATTTGTTGAACTTAATCAGAAGTTGAGATAAAGTCCTGTAGCAGAATTATGTTGTTATTTCTGATATTCGACCATATAAACTTTATCATTTCTCCGAACAAGTCCAGGAGTTATAAATGTAATCTCATCCCCTTTTCCTGCGGCATTAACTGATTCCTCGTTGAGAAACAATTCTGATAAATTCATTTCAATGAGACCCGTAGTTTCTCCGGTAATAAGCAGTTGGTCATTTAACTTTATTTTTCCGGTTTCAATCAGAACTTGAGCAACTTTAGGCTTCTTAAAATAATTAAGGACTTTACCGACATACACTTTCCGTGTAGTTGCTTTGCTTCCTTCGACTTCTGCATAATCTTCAGAAGAAGGTTTGCTGAAATAAAAGCCCGTTGAGAAACCACGGTTGTAAACGGTTTCTAATTCTTTTAGAAATAATTTTTTCTTTTCTTTTGTCAGTTTTTTCTGAAAGTAAAGGTCAATTGATTTTCGATATACTGAAACCGTCTTTGCAACATATTCCGGAGCTCGCTTCCTGCCTTCAATCTTGAAAGAATCAATTCCAGCTTCTATCAATTGATCAATAAATTCAATTGTGCAAAGATCTTTTGGTGAAAGCACATAGTCATCACCAATTAATAATGATTTCTGAGTCGCCGTGTCAAATACCTCATACTCTCTTCTGCATGGTTGAACACATTCTCCTCTGTTTGCGCTTTGTCCGAAAAGATGATGACTCATAAAACATCTACCGCTGACAGCGATACACATTGCACCGTGAACGAATGCTTCAATTTCCAGATCAGTATTTGCTCTTATCTTTTTTATTTCTTCAAGTGAACATTCACGTGCGAGGACAATTCTAATTGCACCAAGTTTCTTATAAACACATGCCGCTATTGAATTTGATACTGATCCTTGAGTGGAAATACAGAAAGGAATCTTGTGTTTGTTGCAGAGTTTAGCAACCGCTAAATCCGAACAAATAATTCTGTCAACCTTTGCTTTTTTTGCTGCAGAAATAATTTTATCTACTTCAACAAGTTCATCCTCGAATACAATTGTGTTAAGTGTCAGGTAAGTCTTTACTTTTTTCGCACGACAGAGTTTAGATATTTCGGGAAGTTCATTAACGGAAAAGTTCTTTGCCTTCGCACGCATATTCAGTTTATCGACACCAAAATAAACTGCATCTGCACCTGATTTAACTGCGGTTCGCAACATTGTCCAATCTCCGGCAGGTGCCATCAGTTCCGGTTTTGATTTCTTTTTAACTTTCATAAGGAAAATGGACCATGGATTGGACTGATCAAACGGATTATCACGGATGATTAATCTGTTTAAATCAGTCAAATCCGTTTAAGCCGTGTTCTATTTACTCCTCTTCTCCCAGATTTGTGCTAATTCCACAATTACCTTAACTGCCATTTCCATATCCTGGATTGCAACCCATTCGAGTTGCGAGTGGAAACTATGTTCGCCCGCAAAAATGTTTGGGGTTGGTAAACCCATAAATGATAACCTTGAACCGTCTGTCCCACCACGAATAGGATTAAGAATTGGTTTGATTCCCAGATTTCTCATTGCCTGAACAGCATACTTTGTAACTTGAGGATGTTTATCAAGCACCTCACGCATATTTCTGTACTGGTTGACCACTTTGAACTCATACTTTGAACCGGGGAATTTTGCAACTGCTTTCTTTGCGAGTTCTTCAAGAAGTTTTTCGTACTCTTTTAGCTTCGGAGTTTCGAAATCCCGGATAATAAATTTTAAAGTTGTTACTTCTTCCAATCCGTTTATGTTTGTACAATGCACATAACCCTGTCTCTTTTCAGTAGTCTCAGGTGAAAGCTTTTTCTTAGGCAGGCTTTCCATAAATGCAGAAGCTATCTTAATTGAATTTATCATCTGGTTTTTCGCATAGCCTGGATGAATATTCTTTCCGATAAATTTAAGGACAACCATGTCGGCACTGAAGGTTTCCGACTCTACTTCTCCACGGCTGGAACCATCAACCGTATAAGCAAACTTTGCACCTAATTTTTTCAAATCAATCTTTTCGGTTCCTCTTCCCACTTCTTCATCCGGAGTAAAACAAATTTTTATTGGCCCATGCTTGTCTTCAGGATGAACAAGCAAGTAATTAACGGCATCCATAATCTCTGCAACACCAGCTTTGTTATCTGCCCCTAGTAAAGTTGATCCATCAGTTGTAATAATATCAAATCCTTTCATCTTTTTCAGATCAGGATTTTCGTTCTCTTTTATGACTCTTTTTTCTTTAGGCAGCTTTATATCACCACCTTTATATTTTTTATGAATGATCGGCTTAACATTTTTTCCAGTTACTGCGGGTGAAGTATCAACGTGTGCAATGAAGGAAATCGGCGGAACTTTCTTTTTTGTGTTTGATGGAATTGTTGCCATGACGTATCCCCACTTATCCATTGAAGCATCTTTCAGTCCCATTCTCTTTAACTCTTTCGCAAGATCTGCAGAAAGCCTTTTTTGTTTTTCAGTGCTTGGAAAACTTGTTGATTCCTCGTCGGATTGAGTATCGTATTTAACGTACTTTAAGAAACGATCAACGCAAGTAAATTTATATCTAGGATCGAACATAATTCCTCCTCGTATTTTATTTATGCCAACGACTTATAAGCCATTAGCGAAAGTGTTAGTGTTTGTCAGTTCTTTTAATTTCCACTCTTCTGTTTTTAGCTCTGCCTTCAGGAGACTTGTTGTCAGCAACAGGGTTTCGGCTTCCTATTCCAACGACTTCAAATCTTCCTTTTGGGATCCCTCTGGACGCAAAGTAGTTAAGTACAGATTCGGCACGCATCTGCGACATCTTAATATTTCCTACCTCTGAACCAACATTATCTGTATATCCTTCTATTCTCCAGCGTGAAGTGGGATACTTTTTCATCTGCTCAAGAAGTTTATCCAGTTCAGGATACGCAGATGCTTTTAACTTTGCACTATTAAATTCAAAACTTGTCTCGGAACTCAAGACGAGCTGTTCGAGATTTTGTTCCGGTACCGGAGGAGGTGGAGGAGCGATAACTAATTCACATCCTTCATCATCTACCTGCACACCAGGTAAAGTTCCGGGGCACTGATCTAAATAATCCGGAACACCATCAAGGTCTTCATCTAGAGGACAACCATTTTTATCTACTTCAACTTCATAAGGAGTGTTAGGACATTTATCTAAATAATCCGGTACGCCATCACCATCTTTATCATACGGACAACCGTAATCATCAACTATAATTCCTTTTGGCGTGTTCGGACAAAGATCAGTGTAATCAGGTATACCATCACCATCAGAATCGAGTGGACAACCTTTTTTATCGACAGGCGCAGCAGAAGGAGTTCCGGGACATTCATCCAAATAATCCGGTATTCCATCTTTATCTGAATCAATCGGGCAGCCAAACTCATCAACTTTTATCCCCGATGGTGTATTAACACACATATCTTTTGAATCAACTACACCATCGCCATCAGTATCAAACTCTGTTAAAAATGAATAAGAAATTCCTCCCAACACAGTAAAAAACATATCGTTGCTAACACCAATTGCTTTATCATCAAGCCAATCATTGGGCGAAATCTGAACACCTCCACTTAAATTTAGAGAAAGGTTTTCAGTCACTGGAAAACGAACTCCAAGCTCCCCCAGATAATTTGCTTCTGTAGTGTTATAGACTCCTGCTTTATTATTTTGCAACTTAACTCCACCCTCGCCTTTGGGATCAAACGACAAGCTAGCAATTCCAGCAAACAAATAAGGGAAAGCAACATCATTAATGCTCAGATTGAAAATCACTCCTGCACCGATCGAATTAATATTTGTTCTAAACTCAGTTGGATCCAGATTTGAATCACTTCCTTTTAGAAAGCCAGCGCTACCGAAAACTCTTAATCCGAATCCACTTTGAATCCAGGCAGGAAAAAAATACTCTATAGAAAGTCTACCGAGATAATCAACACCCAAACCAGTATAATCTGTGTTTGCCAGTGTCGTACCCCCTTCAACGGATAAAACTATTGTTCCTGAAAATGGATTGTATCGTTGAGTTTTTGCTGTTTGTGAGTAATTAGCTGTAGCTAAAAAACAAATCGTAAGTAAAAGCGTAAAAGTAAATTTCATTAAGTTTTGCCGTTAAAGTTTATATAATTATTACAAATTTAACGGTTAATGAAGAAGGAAAAAAGTTAAGCTATGCTCAAGAATGATAGAGAATATTAAATAGCTGACGTAATGTATAATTACAAAAATTAAACTTACTTGTCTTTTTCATATTTTTTTCAATTTATTTTTATGAAAACTCTTCTAAAGTCTTTTTCATCATATTGTTTTCCATCTCTTGGATAATCATATCCACTTCTCAATGCATAATTTTCAGCTAATTCTTGTATAAGTTCATCACTATAAGTTTTAACAAAATATACATTTGCATTTTGTTCTGATATTGTACAAGACCATAGAATACAATTTTCTACAAGCCTAAATAAATAACCATCTCTTATAGCCCAGTAACCAGTAATATCCTTTAACTTGAAAACAAAAATATCAGGATTCTCCAAAATATAGCTCGCGATATTTCTATCGACATAATCAGATCTACCGCTAAACGGATCCGAGATTAGTAGATTTTGATTTTTTGTACTGTCTCTCATTCTTAATATTTCTTCATTATCGTAGCAGATATAAAATCTGCCAACTTGTTCATCTTCCCGCAGTACCCATACTTCCTGAAAAGACGTGTCTTCCTTAAAGTTAATTATATATTCTAAATTATCTCCACTTTTATATGTTTTAGCAATATCATTAAACCAAAAATAGGGAATTGATAAAACTGAATATTCTGATAATTCTGAAAAATCTGTGTTTTTATTTAGTTTTCTCTCACCAATTACCCAAACCCTATCCATTATTACTAATGAGGGATCATTATAATCTATATTTTCTGTTTCCATTAAATAAATCAATTTTTCATTAGCAATTTTTTGATATTTCCCAATATCAATTGAGAACTTACTAGTATCTTCCTGTGGGAATATCATAGAAATAAAAAACACAAATACTAAATACTTCATAATTGATTACTTTTAGTAGTTTAGATTAATAACCCCGTCTCAACACTTTATCCATATCAGATTTTATCATAAGCTTAACAAGGTCCTCCAATTTTGTTTTTGCTTTCCAGCCAAGAACTTTTTTTGCTTTGGAAGGATCACCGATCAGCAAATCAACTTCAGTGGGACGATAGTAATTGGGATCAATTGTAATAAGTGTGTTTCCCTTTTTCAGCTTTGTAGTAAAATCTTTTTGATAGGAATTTTTGTTAGAGGAAAAGCCAATCAGCTTCTTTGCTTTTTCAAGATCAATTGATTTAACTATCCCTTTTTCATTCTCTCCTTTACCTTTCCATTCCAATTCAATTCCAAGATTTCTGAAGGTTAGCTCGGCAAACTCACGTACAGTTTTGGTTTCACCAGTTGCGAGAACAAAATCATCTGCATCTTTGTGCTGGAGAATTCTCCACATACCTTCACAATATTCTGGCGCGTAACCCCAGTCTCTTTTTGCATTCAGATTTCCTAGAGTCAATTCTTTTTGTAAGCCGGTAACAATTCGTGAAGCAGCACGGGTTATTTTTCTGCTTACGAATGTCTCTCCCCTTTTAGGCGATTCGTGATTAAAAAGAATCCCGTTAGAAGCAAAAATATTATAAGCTTCGCGGTAATTAACGATTATCCAGTAACCGTAAAGTTTTGCAACGCCATAAGGCGAGCGAGGATAGAAAGGGGTTTTTTCATTTTGTGGAACTTCCCGCACTTTGCCGTATAGCTCACTTGTCGAAGCTTGATAAAATTTGACTTTCTTTAATCCAACTTCACGTATTGCATCTAAAAATCT
>JAPHUI010000220.1 GCA_026193755.1 Ignavibacteriaceae bacterium
CTTGTGTTTTTGTTTATTATGAAAATGAGATTGCAAAGTGTTCCATCGAAAAAGCGTACCTCGAAGGTAAAACTGATTTCAGGAAACCAATTTCCTGTCACCTGTTTCCAATTAGAATTTCGGATTTCGGCGGAGATGTATTGGGATTTGAACGTATCGATGAATGTCAGCCGGCACTTGAATTAGGCAAAGCAGAAAATACAACCGTTGCAGAATTTTGTAAAGATTCTTTAAGCAGGTTGTATGGTAAAGAATGGTATTTAAAATTTATAGAATTAATCGGAAAGTAAAATGCTCACACTAAGTCAACGATTATCACAACAGCAAAAGCTCTCACCGCAGCAGATTCAGTATCAAAAACTTTTACAGCTTAATACTCTCGCCCTGGAACAGAGGATTAAAACTGAGCTTGAACTTAATCCTATCCTGGAAGAAGAAATGGAATTGTCGCAGGAGACTGAAAAAGATAGAGAAAAAGATGAAGAGACTGTAGTTGATGAAATAAAAGATCCGGATAACGAGGAGTTTGTTCTTGAAGATTTTATGAACGACGATGATTTTGATCACGAAAGAGCATACCGCGGTAATACTGATGAGGAACAGTTTCATCCTTTAGCTCCAGTGAGAGAATCACTATCGGAACACCTTTTAGAACAGCTGAATATGCTCAATCTCGATGAAAATATGAATAGGCTTGGAGAAGAAATAATCGGCAACCTTGATGATGGCGGATACCTGAAGAGAAGTCTGGATGAATTATTAAATGAGCTTGAGCTTTTTGACCATATTAAAATCGAGCCGGAAGAAGCTGAAAATCTCTTAAAGAGAATCCAGCTTTTTGATCCAATAGGAATTGCATGCAGGAACCTTCAGGAATGCCTTCTCGTACAGCTTCGTAACAGTAAGGAAGCTGATCAATATTATAAATACATGGCTGAAAAAATGCTTTTAGAGTACTACGATGATTTTACCAAGCGAAGATTTGAATTACTGAAACAAAAGATGAACTTAACTGATGATACTCTTCGCGAAACTGTTAACCTTATACAAAGTTTGAATCCAAAACCCGGCGAAGGAAATATTGAATCAGCAGAAATGAATCAGATCTCACCGGATTTTATTATTGAAAAAGTGGACAACGATTACGTAATTACTCTGAATGACAGGAGTATGCCGTCGGTTACAATCAGCAGGCAGTATCTCGAAATGTTTGAAAGCAACAGGAAGCGCGGTAAAAAATCTGTTCGTGAAAAAGAAACGTATAAATTCCTGCGTGAAAAGTTTGAATCAGCAAAATGGTTTATTGCTTGTATTCAGCAGCGAAGAGACACACTAATGAAAATTATGCAGGCAATCTTCCAGAGGCAGTTCGAATTTTTTGAAAAAGGACCGAAGGCACTTACACCGATGATATATAAAGACATTGCCCAGGAAATAAACATGGATATTTCAACAATCAGCAGGGTTGTTAACGGAAAATACGTTCAGAGTCCGCAGGGAATTCACGAGCTTAAGTATTTCTTCAGCGAGGGACTTTCAACGGATACAGGCGAAGAAGTTTCAAATAAGCATATAAAGGAAAGACTTAAAGAAATTATTGATAAGGAAGACAAGCTAAAACCATTCAGCGATGACAAGCTTGCAGAACTTCTTAATGAAGAGGGAATTCATATCGCAAGAAGAACTGTTGCAAAATACAGGGAACAACTCAGGCTTCCGGTTGCGAGGTTAAGAAAAGAACTTTAATGAACTATGTCTTTGATGTAATTTTCATCGTTATTCTTTTTGCAATTTTTGGTTACACTCATTCACTTCTGGCATCACTTAAAATAAAGATCTGGTTCAGGAAAACTTTCGGTGATTTTATTGCTTTTTACAGATTGTTTTATAACCTGGTTGGTCTTTTATCAGTCTATTTAATTTATGAATTATCGCCTAAACCTCATATCATTATTTACGATCTGCCAAATCCTTTCGATTTAATAATACTTATCCCGCAGTTGCTTTCTTTAGCAGGTGTATTCTGGGCGTTTCAGTATATTTGTTTTAAGGAATTTTTAGGTCTGGATCAGATAAAACGGTTTTTTGAGAAAAGGTATACCACCGAGCTTGACGAAGAATTTACACTTCGCATTGAAGGTCCTTACAGATATTCAAGACATCCTGTTTATTTCTTTTCCATCACGTTTTTACTTTTCAGACCTATAATGGATTTGTTTTATCTCACATTTTTCATCTGCATAGTGGCTTATTTTTACATTGGTTCTTATTATGAAGAGAAGAAATTAGTAAGGCAGTTTGGTGAGATTTATGAAAATTATAAGAAAGAAGTTCCGACAATCTTTCCGGCTAAGCTTTTTAAGCCTTACAATCAAAAAGTAATTGCTGAAGTTTGAATAAGGAGAAATCATGAGTAAAAAAATAAGATCAACAACAATACTTGGAATTGTTCACAATGGGATCGCAGCTCTCGGAGGTGACGGGCAGGTTTCAATTGGCAATACAATTATGAAGCACAACGCTTTAAAGATAAGGAAACTTGCCGAAGGAAAAGTAATCTGCGGTTTTGCGGGTGGGGCAGCGGATGCATTTGCTTTGATGGAAAGATTTGAAGATAAGCTCCAGCAGTATCGCGGTAATGTAAATCGAGCAGCAGTTGAACTTGCAAAAGATTGGCGAACCGACAAAGTACTCCGCCGCCTCGAAGCAATGCTTGCTGTAGTTTCTAAAGATACTGCGCTGATAGTTTCCGGTAATGGTGATGTGATTGAACCCGACGATAAAATTGTTGCGATCGGTTCGGGTGGAATGTACGCTTTGTCAGCAGCAAGGATGCTAAAGAAATACAGCAAACTTTCCGCCAAGGAAATTGCCGAAGAATCACTTAAGACTGCTTCTGAAATCTGCATTTACACTAACGATAAAATTAATGTTGAAGTAATAGAATAAGGGGCTTCGTTCCGACCAGTTGTAACTTCGCCCGCTCGAGAGGGGCGAGGTTAAAAACGAAACCCGTTTGAAAGGAAAAAATTATTATGATTGATAGTTCAATGAAAGACCTGACACCGACTAAAATTGTTAAAGAGCTCGACAAGTACATAATCGGGCAGACTGATGCTAAACGTGCTGTGGCAATTGCATTGCGTAACAGGTGGCGAAGACAGCAAATAGATGATGTACTGCGTGAAGAAATACTTCCGAATAATATAATATTGATTGGACCCACAGGAGTTGGTAAGACAGAAATTTCGCGAAGACTTGCAAAGCTTGCAGCGGCACCGTTTGTAAAAGTCGAAGCTTCGAAGTTTACAGAAGTTGGGTACGTTGGAAGAGATGTTGAATCTATGGTGCGCGATCTTACAGATTTTGCTGTAAATATGATAAAAGCTGAAAAGACGAAAGAAGTTCAATCCAAAGCTGAGCATCTTGCTGAAGAAAGAATTCTGGATATACTTATCCCACCGATTCGTAAACCTCATCAACCGGTTCAGCCGATGCAGGTACAAGCACAAACTTCTTCGGAGCAAACTACTGAGGAAGTCAATTCGGAGGAATACCAGAATACCAAAACCCGCGAGTGGATGAAGCTGAAACTGAAGAATGGTGAAATGGATGAAAAAATGATTGAGTTTGATTCTCAGTCACCGCCGGCAATTGGTATGCAGGTTATGGGTCCTTTTGGTATGGATGATATGGGGATTAACATCCAGGAAATTGTCGGCAACCTGATGCCGAAGAAAAAGAAAAAAAGAAAAACCACAATTGCTGAAGCAAGACAAATACTTGCACAGGAAGAAGCGCAGAAATTAATTGATATGGAAGCTGTTCAGCGTGAAGCTATTCAACGGGTTGAAGAATCCGGAATAATTTTTATAGATGAGATTGACAAAGTTGCAAGCAGCGGCGGTAAAGGGGTTGGACCGGATGTATCACGTGAAGGTGTGCAAAGGGATTTACTTCCGATTGTTGAAGGTACAAATGTAAACACAAAGTACGGAGTTGTTAGAACAGATCACGTTCTTTTCATTGCTTCAGGTGCATTTCACATTGCGAAACCATCCGACCTTATTCCTGAATTGCAGGGAAGGTTTCCAATACGTGTTGAGCTGCAAAGTCTGACTGAAGAAGATTTCGTGCAGATTCTTACAACGCCGCAGAACGCTTTGCTTAAGCAATATTCCGCTTTATTGGAAACTGAAGGAGTTAAATTACATTTTACCGATGATGGTATAAGAGAAGTTGCGCGCATTGCAACCGAAGTTAACGAAGCAGTTGAAAACATTGGTGCACGCAGACTTCATACAATTTTAACAACATTGCTAGACGAAATTCTTTTTGATGTACCAGATAAAATTCCAACCGAAACGATTAATATCGATGCTGAGTTTGTAAAAGAAAAGCTAGATAAGATTGTAAAGGACAGAGACCTGAGTAAGTTTATTTTGTAAGGACCCAGCTATTCGATTTTAGAGGCGACTCAGTGAGTCGCCTTTTTTGTTTTCTTTTCGATGATTAGGATTATCCCGCTTGCAACTTAAATTATTTCTTAAGAACTTAGTTTTAAGTAATCAAATATTACTCAAATGAAGTATTCAACTCGATATTGCACTTTGCTCGCATTTCTTCTTTTAATTTTGTCTCACCAGACATTTCCCCAAACTCATAACAACACTGGCCAGAAAATCTATTCTCAATTCAGTCCGCCGGTATTCGAAACCATTTCAATAGAAGACGGTTTACCGGAGAATAGTGTTACCTGCATCTTGCAGGATTACCTTGGATACATGTGGTTTGGTACACAAAACGGACTGGCAAAATACGACGGCTACTCAATGACTGTGTATAAACCGGATAAAGCCAATAATAAAAGTATAAGCGGAGGGATAATAATTTGTCCATTTGAAGATAATAATAAAACTCTCTGGGTGGGTACATTAAACGGGTTGAACAGATTTAACCGCGAGGATGAATCATTTAAATCCTACAAGTTCAATCCAAATGATACAAACTCAATAAGTTCTGATTTTGTACATGCAATTTATGAAGATAGGTTTGGCAGATTCTGGATTGGAACACAAAGCGGACTGAATTTATTCAATAGAGAAATTGAGAAATTCACACGCTTTTATTTTATCGAATCAAAATCAAAGGCAGTCAGCTATATAAACGACAATCAATTTAGCTTAGGTATAGCAGCAATAACTGAGGACCCTATGTCCGAGGATATCCTTCTTGGTACGGGCTTAGAAGGATTGTGGAGATTCAATATTAATGAAAAACAAATTTCTAAATTTGAATTTAAAGATCCAGCTTATGTCAATAAAAAGTTAGGCTGCATTAAAAACTTTTGTAAATCACGAGATGGCAAGCTATGGATGACAACAATTAATAGCCTTTCCAGTTTGGATCTGGTAACCAAAGAATTTAAAGTCTATTTTGATTTCTCTATCAACAAAAAGGGAAATCCCGAACAGATTTTTTTAAGTAGTTCGGTGATCGAAGATCAATATGGAAATATTGCAGTGGGATTTTTTGCAGAAGAAAAAGGATTAATTTACCTTAATCCCAATACTGGTGAGATAAACAATTTTGAATTGATCCCAAATAAGTCTCAGAACACATGGCTCAACAAGATACATTTTCTTTATGAAGATCGTTCAGGTATTATGTGGATTGGAACCTGGTCAACCGGCGTAAAAAAGTGGGAAAGGTATGAAAATAAGTTTACAGTTTTACAGCCTACTTCAGCAAATATGAATGATTTAAGCAGTCCTGTAGTTTATTCACTTATATGTGATCCAAATGGTTACACCTGGTATTGCACACCAAAAGGTCTCGATAGATATGATCAAAGAATCCATAGATATACCCACTACCTGGGAGATGAAAAATGTGTTACCGATTTTATGGTTTATGCTACAATGATTGATCATTCCGGCAATTTGTGGTTGGGAACAAGTAACTGTGGACTTGTTAAGTTTAATCCTCAGAATTCAACCTACCGTTTTTATCTTAATAATCCCAATAAATTAAATCTAATAGATAAAACCGTCCTCTGTCTTCTTCAAGATCATCTTGGCTATATTTGGATTGGTACACTAGGCTTTGGTATCTATAAATATGATCCAAAGAACGGTCATCTGGATCAATATAAAAATGATCCCGATGATTCCCTAAGCCTAAGCCAGAATGAGGTTGGTTCAATATTAGAAGATCATAACGGTAATCTCTGGGTCGGCACGAATTCAGGAGGTCTGAATAAGTTTAACAGAGAGACCGGGAAATTTTCGTATGCCGGCTTTTATAATTGTCTCTCATTATATGAAGATAGTGAAAACAGATTTTGGGTGGCTGAGTATCTTACTGGTTTAAATTTATTTGATACTGAAAAATTGAAAGTTATAGACAACTACAGTAAAGATGATGGTCTGGCATCAAACACATTTATGGGAGTTTTGGAAGACAATAATAAAAATCTCTGGTTTGTTAGCGATGCTGGTATATCAAGAGTTAATCCGGAAAGATTAAAAATTTTGTGATTGAGAATAAACTCTCAAACGTGTTTAATTTTTTAGCGTGTACCGGAAAAGGGATTGACGGGACAATGTATATCAACACCAGGAAAGGCGTGGTAATCTTTAATCCCGCAAACGTAAAGGATGATCCCACGCCACCGCAAGTGGTAATAAGCAATCTATCGTTATTTAACAGACCCAAAGAGAAACTTAATTACAATAGTTTTATTCCTGAAACTAAAGAAATTACTCTCCCTTATGACCAAAATGATCTTCGCTTTGATTACATAGGATTGCAATTCAATGAACCAGCTAAGAATATATACAGATATATTCTGGAAAATTTCGACAATGATTGGGTTGAAGTGGGAATTCAGAGAAATGCGACGTATACTAATCTTAATCCCGGTGAATATGTTTTCAGAGTTACAGCTGCAAATCGTGATGGTGTATGGAGTAATAATGAAGCCTCAATAAAAATAATTATAACGCCGCCCTGGTGGAAAACCTGGTGGGCTTATTTGCTCTACACTTTAACTATTCTTTCAATATTTATAACATCGACAAGATTTTATTTAAATCGTCAGCGGTTAAGACAGAAATTAATATTAGAGTCTGAGCACGCAGAGAAACTTGAAGAAGTTGCACAAATGAAATCTGATTTTTTTACAAACATTTCTCACGAGTTCAGAACTCCGCTTACATTAATTCTTGGACCTGTTAAGCAGGTAATAGAAAAAATAAAGGACACGAAGATAAAAGAAGAGCTTAATATTGTCCATAAGAACGCAAATAATCTTCTTGGACTTGTTAACCAGCTGCTAGATATATCCAAGCTTGAATCTGGGAACATGAAACTCAAAACGTTTCCAATGAATGTTATTCCATTTTTAAAAGCTTTGGTTCATTCTTTTGCTTCTTATGCAGAAAGAAAAAATATTGCTCTAAGATTTATCTCGCAGGAAAACGAAATAATTGCATACATAGATAAAGATAAGGTTGAGAAAATAATTGTTAACATACTTTCTAATGCATTCAAATTCACTCCTGAAGGCGGGCTAATTGAAGTTGCAATAAAATCCAAACCATCTTCTTTTCCCCCTTTGGCAAAGGGGGAATTAAAAGGGGGTTCAGTAGAGATTTCGATCCGTGATACCGGAATCGGTATCTCAAAAGAAAAAATTCCGAAAGTATTCGACCGCTTCTACCAGGTAGATGGAAATCATAAAAGTGAGTATGAAGGAAC
>JAPHUI010000447.1 GCA_026193755.1 Ignavibacteriaceae bacterium
ATTTAAAAATAAAATACCCCCACCTGTATTGTTAGGCAGGGGTTTAAATGAACCAAGTGTGGTGTTGTTTTTAGCTTACCTTGGTCTTTTACCTGCTCTTATATCTTTGCAAGCACCACAGAGCTTCTTGTTCCCTTTTCCTTTTACCTTTCGTCCTCTTTTAATTGATATACCCGCAGTGCATACACTATAAATATGATATACCTCTCCGGTTTTAGAATGAAAGGGTGAAACTTGTTTAGGCATAACTTAACCTCCATGATTTATTATTGGTAGTAATGATGCTACTTCATCAACAGCATCTTTTTAGTTTCTATATAATTACCTGTTTTTAATTGATAGAAATAAACACCACTTGAAAGATTTTTTGCATTGAACTCTATTTCATAATTCCCAATTTGTTTTTCTTCGTTAACAAGTGTCGCAATTTCATTTCCCAAAATATCATAAATTTTAAGTGTTACAAAACTCTTTTCCGAAATTTCATACCTGATTTTTGTTGAAGGGTTGAATGGGTTGGGATAATTTTGAGAAAGTAAAAAGGAATTTGGTTGAATGGGATTTCCAGCAGGAATATTCTCAACATCAGTAATAAATCCACCATTCGTAGTTTTGAGAATCGTTCCATATTGCCCAGCAACGTAACCAATACTCGTATCAATAAAGCACACACAGTTTAAGTCAGTAGTTGTTTTGCTTAATTGTTGAACCCAATTCTGTCCACCATCAGTTGTTCTTAGTATTTTACCACCCCAACCTGTTGAAACAACGTTATTCTCATCAATACAATAAACATCTGTGAAAGTTGTTGAATAACTGCCTGAAATATTTGTCCAGTTTTGACCTCCATCTACTGTTTTAAGAATAGTACTATATTGCCCAACCGTATAACCATTATTATCATCCCAGAAGCTAACACTATAAAGTATTCTGTTTGTTCCACTAGTTTGATTTAACCAGGTTTGTCCAGCATCAGTTGTTTTTATTATTTCACCCTCCGCTCCAACTGCATAACCAAGTTCTGTATTAATAAAACATACATCAAGCAATGCTGAGAAAGAACCGTTAGATAAATCCAACCAGCTCTGGCCACCATCAGTAGTTTTAAAAATATAACCATAATAACCTTGTTGAATTACATATTTACGCCCGACAATGTAACCAATTGCTTCATCTAAAAATTGAACGCTTTGTAAAATTAGGGTACTATCAAGTGTTTGAATATTCCAATTATGTCCGCCATCTGAAGTTTTTAATACAACTCCTTTAGCACCAACCGCAAATCCATTTGCTTCATTTACAAAATCAACCTTATACAGTCTTTCAGTAATTCCGCTTGATTGCAAAGTCCAGTTTATGCCTCCGTTTGTAGTGTTTATTATTTTACCGGTATCACCGACTGCTGTCCCAAATTGATCATTAACAAACGATAGTCCATTGATATTAAAAATTGTTGCGCTCGATTTACTTATCCAATTTTCACCCCCATCATCGGTTCTAAGAACTGTTCCATATTGCCCAACTATTATTCCGTCATTTATGTTTCCAAATGATATGTCTCTTAAACCATAAGAATTTCCAGTAGGTTCTTCAGTCCAACTTAATCCCCCATCTGTAGTTCTTAAGAATATTTGGAAACGATTATAATAATCATAACCTACCACTATTCCACTACTTGCGTTATTAAAGAATGGACAGGAAAAGTGATAGAAATCTTTTATAATACTATTATTCCATGTCTGTCCTCCATCAGAAGTTCTCATAATAAATCCATAATCAATCCACAAACTATCATTGAATCCGAACCCAAGAATTGTCCCATTGTTTTGATCCGAGAAAAATACATTCGTTAAATAGTTATCTGTTCCGCTTACTTGAGTAAACCAATTAACACCTCCATCTGTTGTTCTATAGATAGTCCCTACTTCACCAACAATAGTTCCATTTGCCGGATCAGAAAATGACATGTCGGTTAAATCAGATTGTGTATTTAAGATTTGACTAATCCAATTATCTCCACCATCTGTCGTTCTAAAGACTATTCCATATAATCCAAGAATTGCCCCATTGTTCATATCAGTAAATTGGACTTTCATTAAATTAAAAGTTGTTCCACTGATTTGAGTACACCAGTTTTGCCCACCATCAGTGGTCTTCAAAATCGTTCCGTAATTTCCTACTGCTGTTCCAGTATCAGCATCGATAAAGAATATTCCATTTATTGTACGATTTGTAGGAACCGTTACATAAGTCCAGGTATCTCCCCCATCAGAAGTTTTCATAAATGTTGCATTTTCACCTAAAACAAATCCAATATTTGCATCAACAAAACATACATCATTTAAGCTGTTTCCTTGTGGTAACGGGTTTTGCCAGAACCAACCTTCCTGTGC
>JAPHUI010000261.1 GCA_026193755.1 Ignavibacteriaceae bacterium
CCCCAAAACCTGGAAACATCTGTTCAAATAAATGCAATCAAGTCTTCCATCGGAGAAATATCATTTAATAAATTTGCAATTAATGCGGATGGTGGTAACGGAATAATAAAAACTGAAGTCTCATTTTCTTCGCTTGAAACTCTCGGCAAAATCAATTCGGGTTTTGATTTTACTGATTCCGCAAATACTAAATACAATTTTGCAATCGCACTTAACGGATTTAATATAAAAGATATTATTAAGGAAAACGAACTGACATCAGATTTAAATATTAAACTAACAGGTGATGGAGAAAATTTTGATCAGGACAGGCTGAACCTCTTCGCTGTCCTTGAAATCGATAGTTCGAAGCTTAATGATATTTCGATAGACAGCACAACATTAATCGCCGATGTAAGGAGTAGTAAAGATAATCGTGTTATTAATGTTATTTCTGATCTTGCGGATCTTACAATTGAAGGTAAGTTCACATTAACTGAAATTATTGATGTAGTTGCTGAAGAGACTAGCATGCTGTCATCATCCATTAAAAATAAGATTAAGCTGATACAGCCGCCAAATTTTAGTAGTGGTGAAGCTGAATCTTTAACTGAAGATTTGCAGGAAAAAACTACGAACCTGTTAGCCAGCAGAAATATTGATGTCAAATATCTGCTTGAGCTCAAATCTTTTGAATTACTGTCTCTGTTTTTAGGGCCGTCTGAGATTGAAGTTGACGGAGAAATTTCCGGCAATGTTTTTTCTGCTAACGATTCAGTTTCAGTAGTGCTTGATACTAAAATTACGCAGATGAAATACTGGGACGGACTTGAGCTTTTCTATCTTTCTGATTTTGATATGTCTCTTACTATGAAAGATCGGATTGCAGTAGCTGCTTTTGACGATTTTAAAGCTGATATTAAAATTGATGCAAAACGAATATTTGTTGGAAGCGAAATTACAGATCTGAGTTTTAGCATGGACTTCAATAATAATTATGCTGAGATTAATTTAAGTGCCGTTTATGACGGGCTGACAGATTTAGATTTAACGGGTTCAATTCTTGTAAATGATAATAATGTAGAAGTTATTTTTAAAAATTTTTTGCTGAAATACCGGGAGCTTGATATTCGAAACAAAAATGATATTCAATTTAGCTACTCCGATAATAAGTTTGACTTTCAAGCTTTTAAACTGGTCCACAATGGTGGCGAGCTCAACCTTAATGGTGAATTCTCTTTGACAGGCGATGAAGAACTTTCTTTACAGATAAATAAATTCAAAATGAGTGATTTGAGTGCTAACCTTTTAGGAATTTCACGCGAAAAATCATTTCGTGGCGAATTGGATCTTGATCTTGAAATTTCCGGAAATGCAGATAACCCACTAATTGATCTCAGCTATTCAGTTGACAGTATAAAAATTCAGAACCTATACCTTGGATCATTAAAAAGTACAGCTAATTATTCAAATAAATTGGTAAATGTCGATTTATCTTTTTATGAAAAAGAAAATGTTGAATCAAGGCATAGCTTTGGGGTCTCTGGAAAAATTCCTGTTGATCTCGCTCTCTCTGCACAAAAACGGTTTTCTGATGATGAAATTATTGACCTGACACTTTTTGCAGATAACTTTGATCTTCGTTTTGTAACAGGTCTGTTACCCGGTGTGAGAAATCCAAATGGTTTCCTTAATGGTAATGTAAACTTTAATGGACCGTACAGCGACATTCATAGTAAGGGAGAACTTACTATCGGGAATTCTTCTTTTGTTTTGGAAGCAGTTAATCTGAAATACCTGTTTGATGCAAATATTGCAGTTGAGGATAATAAAATAATTCTTTCAAATTTAAGTTTAAGAAATGAGCCCGGCATAAAGAACGGTGGAACCATAGCAGCTTCCGGAGAAGTGGATCATCAAAATTTTAATCTTGATAAAATTGATTTAAGAGCAACCGGAAATTTAAAGTTACTAGATGAACGTTCAAAAGCTGTTAACCCGGCATTTTACGGTGATATAACTATAAAGACAAGAAACGATATAGTGTTTACTTTAACAAAAGAAAGAAGTTATCTAAGCGCCGATTTAATTTTGGAAAAAGGTTCCGGCGTTACTTATTCACCCGCTCAATCAGCATTCTCAAACCAAAATGACAAGTTCGTTTATACTTTCGCCTCGACGAGTGAAGAAGATTTGCTGCAAAGACAGATTGATAG